>JBDTCM010000182.1:0-4105 GCA_039923575.1 Chthoniobacterales bacterium | reverse complement strand
CGGTGGCGCCGGCGCCGGCGTAGCGTGCTGAGAAAACGCCGGGCGCCCCGCCTAACGAATCGACTTCCAGCCCGGAATCATCCGCCAGGACGAGCCCGGGCAATTGCCGCGCGACCGCCAGCGCTTTGAGGCGGGCGTTTTCGGCAAAGCTCGCGCCGTCCTCGATCACCGCGCCGATTTCCGGATGGCCGCCCAGATCTTCCAGCGCGAACTCCGCTCCGAGCATTTCGACAAACTCGCCCGTCTTGTGCGCGTTGTGAGTAGCGAGGAGGAGCCGGATCACGGGAAGAAATGAAGCAGGAAAATAGAAACGCAGGAAGGAGCGAACGAACAACCTCGAAAAGTTTTCTGCATTTCCTGCTTTCCTGCTCTCCTGATCCGCCCACCTTTCTCGTTCACTTATGAGCGAACGGCGCAAACCCTATCCATTCGACCAGCTCGAGCCGAAGTGGCAGACCCGTTGGGACGAGCGCCGTCTTTTCCACGCGCCCAACCCCGGCGATCCGGGCTTCGATCCGGCCCGGCCCAAGTACTACGTGCTCGACATGTTCCCCTACCCGAGCGGCGCGGGCCTGCATGTCGGACACCCGGAGGGCTACACCGCCACCGACATCGTCGCGCGTTACCAGCGCCTGCGCGGCTGCAATGTCCTGCATCCGATGGGCTGGGATGCATTTGGCCTGCCCGCGGAGCAATATGCCATTCGCACCGGGCAACACCCGGAAATCACGACGCGCGCGAACATCGCCAGCTTCAAGAAACAACTAAAACGGATCGGCTTTTCCTATGATTGGGAGCGCGAGGTCAGCACCGCCGACCCTGATTTCTTCCGCTGGACGCAGTGGATTTTCCTCCAGATTTATCACAGCTGGTTTAATCCCGCGACGCAGCGAGCCGAGCCGATCGCCAGCTACACCGGCGACGATCCCGCCAGCGTGCGTCTCGCTTATGTGGCAGAGGTGCCGGTGAACTGGTGCCCCGAGTTGGGCACCGTGCTGGCGAACGAAGAAGTGATCGACGGCAGGAGCGAAGTCGGCGGCTTTCCGGTCGTTAGGCGACCGATGCGGCAATGGATGTTGCGCATCACGGCGTTTGCCGAGCGCTTGATCGATGAACTCGAGCCGCTCGATTGGCCAGCCGGAATCAAGCTGCTGCAACGGAATTGGATCGGGAAAAGTGAAGGCGCGGAAGTGCAATTCGCGCTTCCCGAGCACGACACCAGCCTGACCGTTTTCACGACTCGTCCCGATACGCTCTACGGCGCCACCTACATGGTTCTTGCGCCGGAGAACCCGCTCGTCGATCGGCTCACGACGATGGAACAGCGCGCCGCGGTCGCGGAGTACAAGGCAGAGATCTCGGCCAAGAGCGACCTCGAGCGGACCGACCTCGCGAAGGACAAGAGCGGTGTCTTCACTGGCGCCTGCGCGATCAACCCGGCCAACAACGAACGCATCCCGATCTGGATCGCCGACTACGTGCTGATGGGTTACGGGACTGGCGCGATCATGGGCGTGCCGGCGCACGACGAGCGCGACCTGGAGTTCGCACGCCAGTTCGGCCTCACGATCCTCGACGTGGTCCAGCCGCCAGGCGGCGAAACGCCTACCGGATACACGGGCGACGGCATCGCAATCAATTCTCCGCTGATCGACGGACTGCCGACACCGGAAGCCAAAGAGCACATCACCGCCTGGCTGGAAGAGCGCGGCCTCGGCCGACGAACCATCAATTACAAATTGCGCGACTGGCTTTTCTCCCGGCAACGTTATTGGGGCGAGCCTTTCCCTATCATCTGGCGCGATGGAAAACACGAGGCGATCGCAGAGTCGGAGCTGCCGCTGGTCCCGCCGCCACTCCATGATTTCAAACCTACTGGCACCGGCGAGCCGCCGTTGGCCCGCGCGAAAGACTGGGTGCGCTATTCAGACAAAGCCACGCGCGAGCTCAATACGATGCCGCAGTGGGCCGGCTCGTGCTGGTACTACCTCCGCTTTTGCGATCCGGGCAACAGAGACCGTTTCGTCGGGCAAGAGGCGGAACGCTATTGGATGGGAGAGGGCGGCGTCGACCTCTACGTCGGCGGCACCGAGCACGCCGTTCTCCATCTCCTTTACGCCCGGTTCTGGCACAAAGTCCTCTTCGATCTCGGCCATCTCTCGACCGGCGAGCCGTTTCAGCGCCTCGTTAACCAGGGCATCATTCTCGGCGAAGACGGCCGCAAGATGTCGAAGCGCTGGGGCAACGTGATCGATCCGCTCGACGTGATTTCTGGGTACGGCGCCGACGCCTTCCGCTGCTACGAAATGTTTATGGGGCCGCTCGAGCAGATGAAGCCCTGGAGCATGACTGGCGTCGAGGGCGTCTCCCGCTTCCTCGCTCGCGTCTGGCGGCTGGTGATGGAGGAAAACCAGGCCGGCGAATGGGTCTTATCGAACAGCGTGGCCGAGGCGGAGCCGACCCGCGCGCAGCTCAAGGTGATTCACGCGACCATCAAGAAAGTCGGCGAGGACATCGACGCGCTCTCATTCAATACCGCCATTGCCCAGATGATGATCTTCGTGAACGCATTCACCAACGTCGAGGTGCGCCCGCTCGCTGCCTTGCGCACCCTTCTGGTTCTCCTGAATCCCTTCGCTCCGCACCTCAGCTCGGAACTGTGGGAAACGTTGGGCCGCCAATTCCCGATCGCGCCGCCCGAGATCATCGATCAGTCCTGGCCCGAATACCGTGAAGAGTTCCTGGTCGAAGACGAGGTGGAAATCGCCTTGCAAGTGAACGGCAAAGTCCGCGATCGAGTCATGGTGGCGACCAGCGCGCTCACCGAGGAGTTGGAAAAGGTCGCTCTCAGTAATCACCGCGTGCTCGAATTCCTTCAGGGAAAACAAGTCAAAAAGATTGTCGTGATCCAAAAAAAGCTTGTGAACGTGGTTACGGCTCCCTAATGACGTCGCACTATGTTTAAAGAATTCAAAGAGTTCGCAATGAAGGGCAATGTCGTCGATCTGGCCGTCGCGGTCATCATCGGCGCGGCGTTCGGCAAGATCGTCGCATCGCTCGTCGAAGACATCATTATGCCGGTCGTCGGCAAACTGACTGGGGGCCTCGACTTCAGTAATATGTATCTCCCGCTTTCCGACAAGGTCACGGCGGGCCTGGCGTTGGCCGACGCGAGGAAGCTGGGTGCGGTCCTGGCATGGGGCAACTTTGTCACCATCGTCATCAACTTCCTCATCATCGCTTTCTGCATTTTCCTCGTCGTCAAAGCGCTCAACAGCATGAAGAAGCCCGCGCCCAATGCGCCGGCGACGACAAAGGATTGCCCGGCCTGCACGATGACCATTCCGGTCAAGGCAACGCGTTGCCCGCATTGCACGACGGAATTGGCGACCGCCAGGGCTTAGTTTCCGTCCCGCCGCAGGAAGCGGCGTGGCCACGCCACGCCGCCTGCCCAGGGCGAAAACGCGGGCAGGATCCAACAGCGATCTTGTTGGACAAACGCGGGAAGCTTCAAGCGTAGCCCGGCACCATCACTGAGCGTTCCCGCCGGATGATGGTGCCCGATGATCTGGATGCGTTCGGGTTCCAACGCCGCGCAGTCGCCGTGGTGGAAAACAAAACCCGGTGTCTCCCAGCGCGGGAGAAAGTCGATCATGCGTCCCGCGTCCCGATCGTGGTTGCCGGCCAGCACGATCACGGCGCAGCGTTCTCTTAGCCGGGCCAGGCGCGTCGCCGCCGCCGCCGCCGAAGTCTGGTCGTGAACCAGATCGCCGGCGATAATCAGTTGGCGCGGCTGGCAGTCATCGAGTAATTCCAGCAGCCGCTCCTCGATCGAAGTCATGCCTCACATCGGCAGGAGCCTCCAACCACCGCTAAAAGGACATCTCACCATCATTCTCCTCCATCTCCCCACCCCAGAAATCGACGTCCGCCTTTGATCGCACACAAATCGTCCGCCTTTGAATGCCACACCTCACAGAGGCGTCGAAGAGCTTGCTCAAAACATCAATAACTGCCATAATTCCATTCTTTTTCGTACCTTGCGCGCTCTTCTCCTTCTTCCAACTTTGATCGTGGCCGCGCTCGTGGCCTCCGCGGAGCCTGC
>JBDTCM010000181.1:0-3339 GCA_039923575.1 Chthoniobacterales bacterium | reverse complement strand
CCTGCAGCCACAGCAGCTTCCGGCCGCCCGAGCGCGAAGGCCCGCCGGCCCTCGTGCAGGAGGGGAAGGAACCGCGCCTCTGGTTGCTCTTGAAACAGGAGGAGCAACGCATGCGCCACCTCGGCGGCGGGAGCCGCATGATCGGCAAATGGGTGACCGAGATTTATTATCATTTCGATCTGCAATCGCATGATCCCGCGACCGCGGATCGCCTCTGGAAGAAGCGCCTGTTGACGGTGAAAGACGACGCCGGCGGACGCGTCGCCCAGGCGCGCCTTCTCGGGCAGTAAGGAGAAGTCGTCTGGATGTTTCTGAACGATGGGCCGGTCGCCATCTCAGCCCGGGATGGCTCCCAGCTCGCGGACCGGCGCACGCTCGAAGAACGCAATCCCGCGCTGCGCGATTTGATTCCGAAAGATATCGACTTCTACGCCTACGACGGCGGTCTCGTCATCATCGCGGCCGATGCGCGGCGCTTCCGCATTCGCACTCCCGAGGCCGCGGCCGAGCCCTACACTCCGCCTAACGACGATTATTTTCGCCAGGTGCAATTCGTGGCGACGCGCTGGAATGGCGGCTATCACACGAGGGACTTCCTCGTCAGGCAGATGATGTTGCCGGAGCGCTGGGTTGGCTTTTTCAGCGAGAGGGAAGCGACCGATGCGGGCAAGGATGAGTTCGGTGGCAAACTCGCGTCGGGGGGCGCGGGAGCGAACCAGGACGTCGTTTACTACGAGACGAAACAGGCGCGCCGGACTTTCTGGAGTGGGCGCATCGGGAAAACGAAGGAATTTAGCGAAGGCACACACGATCGCCTCTTCGACGTGACCCGGATCCCGGACGCGCCGGAATATCTGGAGGCGGGTTTGTTGATTCAGCAGGGAACGAAGAAGCCTTTGCGCCTGCAGAACCCGGACGGCTTTCTCGTTCTGCATAAGACGCGGATCGACGAGGAAGGCCGGCTCGCGCTCACCCGGCTCGACGACAATTTCAAAACGCAATGGACGGCGACACTGCCATTTCATGATCTGCGTAACCGCTACGAAAGCCCGGGACACCTGCTCCTCTACGGGATCGTGCAGGAGACCGAGAAAGGCGTGACCGGCACGAGCGAGCACCTAGTCGCGCTCAACCTCGACAACGGCAAAACGCAGTCCTGGAATGTGCCGGCCGAGAAACGCGTGGACTAACGAATGAAGGCTGTGTTCGCCGCCATGCTCGTCCTCGCGCTGCATGTCCGCGCGGAGGACGAAAGCGAGAGCGAACGGTTCCCGGAAGAAGAGTTGCCCTCGCTCGAGAACGACCCGGCCGGGCCCTCGGAGATCGATGGATTCGCGCGCGCCCGCGGTTTTCGTTATGCGCGGGACACGCGGCGGGCCGCGCGCGGAGATTTCAAGGCGCTCAAGAAATTCTTCGAGATCGCGCAGGGCGCTGACGGGGCCGCGGCGGAGAGCATCGCGGGCGTGCCGACGGTGGTCTATCACCTTCTCGGTGACGAGAAGTTCGCGAAATTTCTCGGCGCGCAACCTGTTTCCTACCGGATGATGGTGCGGAACCTGATCTTGGGCGATGGTCGCTCTTCGGCCGAGAATCTGAAGTTCAGCCGCGATTTTTCGGAAAGCGCCCCACTCCTTTTTGCGCGCGAGATCGTTGCGTGGTTTTCACCTAATGATCTCTACGCGATCCGCAAAATCTTTAGCGACCCGTTCGAGCTACGCGGCTCCAAAGTCGAGCGCGCGGAGTTGATCGAGAAAAAAACCGGCCAGGTCTTGTGCGACCTGACCGCGGACGATATCGGCACCGGCGCGGACCGCGAAGGCGACGCTCTTTGGTCGCCCGATTCGAAACGGGTCGCGTGCCTCTCGATCGACTTGCCCGACCAGCCGGGCCATTTGTTCAGCAACCCGCGCCCGCCCGTGCAGCGCAAGCAGACCGTCGTCTATCAACTCGTGGGCGATTCCTTCGCGCGCGTCGAACTCTCGTTAGGCGAGGGGCCGGGAAAAGCGAGCGACCCGGAACTGCAGGGCGCCGTTCCCGGCCATATCTACACAGAGCCGGGCCGCTGGCAGAAGCCGAACGTGCTCGTGTTGCAGCGGCACGAATATTACGGCGTCAAAAAACCAATGACGGTCGGCGGGCAGACCTTCGATACGATCCACGACCTCGGGAGGTGGTATCAAATCACCGCCACGATCCAGCCGGGTGGGAAGGGGACAGCAATCTGGAAACCTCGCCACTAATCGCCCAATCTGGCAGCACATGAGCGCGCCTCGCCTAACGAGAAGAGCTGCTCTGAAATTGCTCGCCGCTGGTTCTGGCGCGGCCGTCTGCGGAGGTGTCGGCGCTTCTTTCCTGGAGGCGGTGGAGCGGAAAGATGCGACCGATCTGGCCGAGCTCGATCTGGCGGAAGCCTCGCGGCAGGTGCGCGCGTGTTCCGTCTCGCCGGTGGAACTGACCCGCGCCTGCCTCCGGCGCATCGAGCGATTCAACCCGCGCCTCGATGCGTTCATCACGGTCACGCCGGAGCGGGCCCTCGCAGAAGCGCGCGCGGCCGAGCACGAGATCGCGCAGGGAAATTGGCGCGGACCTCTCCACGGCATCCCGATTGCCTTGAAGGATAACATCGACACTGCCGGGGTCCGCGCGACGGCGGCGAGCGCGGTTTTCGAGAGTCGCGTGCCGAGAGAAGATGCCGAAGTGGTGCGGCAGCTGAAAGCGGCCGGCGCGATCTTTCTCGGGAAGCTCAACATGCACGAGTTCGCGCTCGGGACGACCGCGGCGATCAGTCACTTCGGTCCGGTGCATAACCCCTGGGATCTCGCGCGCGTCGCCGGCGGCTCCTCCGGCGGAACCGGCGCCGCGGTCGCGGCCTCGCTCTGTTTCGGCGCCGTCGGGACCGACACCGGTGGCTCCAATCGGATTCCCGCCGCCTGTTGCGGAGTGGTGGGGTTGAAGCCGAGTTACGGCGTGGTGAGTACGCGCGGGGTGATCCCGGTCTCGACGGCTTTCGATCACGTCGGCCCGATGTGCCGCACTGTCGGCGATACGGCGTTGCTCTTTCGGGCCATGACCAATCATCGCGTCGCAGCCGATTCAAATGCGGAAGTATTACCGACGGTTTCGAAGCTGCGCCTCGGCGTGATCCGCGACCCGCGCGGTCTCTGCGACGACCAGCCGATCGATCCGGAAATCAAAGCGGCCGTCGAGACTGCGATCGGCGCGCTCCGGCCGTTCGTCGCGGAAGTGCGCGAGATGGAACTGCCGCATCCGGACCAACTGGGTCGATTGATTGACTTCGAGTCCTATTCGTTTCACCGCCAGTATCTCGAGAAAACTCCT
>JBDTCM010000180.1:0-6360 GCA_039923575.1 Chthoniobacterales bacterium | reverse complement strand
CGTGCGGGTGAACGTGCAGCTGATCAAAGCCGCCAATGATTCCCATCTCTGGGCCGAAACGTTTGATCGCAAACTGACGGACATTTTTGCGGTCGAGAGTGAAGTGGCAAAGGCGATCGCCGATCAGTTGCAGGCGAAAATCACGGGTCAGGAAGAGCAAGTCATCACTGCCAAACCGACAGATAATCCTGAGGCTTACGATGCCTACCTGCGCGGGCTTGCTTATTCACTGAAGCCCAACTCACCCGCCAACGTCCTCGCCGCACAAAAATATCTCAGAGAAGCAGTCCGCCTGGACCCGAAGTTCGCCCTGAGCTGGGCGCTCCTGTCCACCAGTGAGGCGCTCGCTTACATCACTGGGACTCTGCCTTCGACGGTGGCTCTGCGTGATGACATAAGGCTAGCAGCCGAAACCGCTCTGACGCTTCAACCCAATCTCGGCGAGGCGGTCTTGGCCAAGGGATACTACTACTACGGCTGCCTGAAGGATTACGACATGGCGGAGCGTTACTTTGAGCAAGCAGGTCCACTTCTGCCGAACAGCAGCCAGATTCCTCAAGCGCTTGCCTATGTTACACGGAGGCGTGGCCAGGGGGAACGGAGCGAGTTGTACTTCAACGAAGCCGAGCGGCTCGACCCGCGCAATGTTGTCCTGCTTCTCCAACACGCGCTTTCTTACATCAGACTCCACCGATTTCCCGAAGCGCTGCGAAAGCTCGATCAGATTCTCAATATTACACCGGACGACATAGATGCGCCCGCTCTCAAGGCTGGTATTGCACAGGCCGAGGGCGACCTGCCGCGCGCCGCGGCGCTCCTCGCTCCGCTCCACCCGCCCGCCGACGACACCAGCGCGTTGGAACTTCAAGTTTACCAGGCGATCTTGGAGCGCCGCCCTACGCCAACGATCTCTCGGTTAAAGGAAATCCTGGCGAAGCCTGATCCAGCATTGGGTTACTTGAATGGCGAGCTGCGTTTTTGGTTGGGCTGGGCGCAAGAGGTCACCGGCGATCAGGCCGCCGCAAAGGAAAGTTGGCGACAGGCCCGCAGCGAACTGGAATTTTTCCTGGAAGGGGATCCGACAAATTTTCTTCTCATCAGGGCTCTCGCACTAACCAATATGGGCCTTGGAAATAAATCCGTGGCGCTTGCGCTGGCGGAGCGGAACATGGCCGCGGTCCCGCTCGAGAAAGACGCAACCCTTGGTCCGGTCGCAGTTGACACCTTCGCCCGCGTGGCGGCGCAGGTAGGGGAGCCCGACCGGGCTATCGCCGCCCTGGAGAAGTTACTCTCAATACCGTCTTCGACGCTGTCCATAAATGTAACCCTCACCCCCGCGCTCCTCCGGCTCGATCCCACGTTCGATCCGCTCCGGAACGATCCGCGCTTCCAAAAGCTTGCCGAATCGTCCTTAAAACAGGACTTGCCCTAACGACTTGTAACGCGCGTCAATCCGGAGGTGGAAACATGTGTCTGCCTCGAATCATCAACAGCCCTCGGCCGAGGACCGCACCGAGCACAAGGAGCGCGCCGACGATCGCCCACGGACCGGGACGTTCGCCGAGCGCGAGCATGACCCAGAGTGGATTGAGCACCGGCTCGAGGAGTGGAATCAGCGTCGCTTCGAGCGCGGTGACGTGCTTGATCGCCGTCGCGTAGAAAACGTAGGGCAACCCGAGTTGCACGGTCCCGAGCAGAAGCAGTCGCCACAAACTGTCCCCCCCTAACGACGGTGCCGAGAGCATGAAAGGCAGTCCAGCCAGCGCGACGATGACGTTGCCGAGGACGATGCTTGCGATCGGCGAGCCGGCTTTCTCCTTGCGCAGGAAGAGCGCGACCGAAGCAAAGGTAAGTCCGCTCCCGAGCGCGATGATGTTTCCCCACATCCCGGCGGCCGTCAGGCGATCCATGAAGAAGAGCGCGATCCCGATGAGCGCGACCGCGATGACGAGCCAGTCGATTCGGGAGGCGCGCTCCTGCAGATACCAGGCCCCGATGAGCGCGACGTAGATCGGCGCGGTGTATTGCAGGAAGATGGCGTTCGCCGCTGTCGTCATGCGGGTCGCGAAAACGAAGAGCACGACCGTGAGCGCGTAGCCGATGGCGCCGCCGATTTGCGCGAAGGAAAAAGTGAAGCGCGGCCGGCCGACGCAAAGCAGGATGAGGGGGATGGCAATCGCGCTCCGGCCGCCGGCGATCGCCATCGGCGGCCAATCGATCGACTTGATCAGGACGCCGCCGAGGCTCCAGCAGAGCGCCGCAAGGAGGAGCAGGATGGGCGGGAGAAAACGGCGCGGCATCGTCCGCTCGTTCTACAGGCGCAGCGTCACCATGCAAGCTCTGGAATCGGCGCAAAATTATCTGCAACAAAATGGTTGCGTGTTCCCGGACCCTCCTTAACGTGCAACCATGAAGTTGCATATTGATGAAGATCGGATTGAAAAACAAATCGAACTGAAAGCCTCCCAGGCGCGCGTCTGGCGCGCCCTGACGGACTACCGGGAATTCTCGGAGTGGTTTGGAGTGAATTTGGAAGCGCCGTTTCTGCCCGGGAAAAGCACGGCCGGCCAGATTACCGTTCCCGGCTACGAGCACATCCGCATGGAAGTGGCCGTGCAGGAGATAACGCCGGAAAAATTCTTCTCCTACACCTGGCATCCTTACGCGGTCGAGCCCGGCGTCGATTACTCGCAGGAGCCACCGACACTGGTGGAATTCCACCTCGAAAAAATCGAGAGCGGCACGCTCCTGACCGTGACCGAATCGGGTTTCAGCAAAATCCCCGCGGAGCGCCGATGCGAAGCCTTTCGCATGAACGACCGCGGCTGGGCGCAGCAGATGAAGGACATTCAAAGCCATGTCGAGGAAGCGGAGTAGCGGGCTCGCGACCGCGCCGCTCCTGCGCCGGCACGCCCCGGTCTTCGCCGCGCTCGGCGACGCGACCCGACTCGCGCTCATGGCGCGGCTTTGCGAACGCGCGCCGTGCTCGATCTCGCAACTGGCTGACGGCTCGCCGATCACGCGCCAGGCGATCACGAAACACCTGCGCGTCCTGGAAGGCGCGGGCCTTGTGCGTGGCGAAATGGCCGGGCGCGAATGCCTCTTTGAGATCGAGCCGGAGCCACTGGATCGAGCCACGGAATATCTCGAGCTGGTCTCGCAACAATGGGATGCCGCGTTCGTTAGGCTGAAAAACTTCGTCGAGAAGTGACGGAGGGAAGCGCTTCTGGGCGGCGCCTCGTCAATCCTGAGCGCGTGACCCAGGCGCGGATTCTGCTTGGCAGGTGTATCACAAATGATACACTCCGACAGTGGCGCGTCCTCTGCCGGCAATCTTCTTTCGCACAGAGGCCGCATGCGAACCGGTGCGCGATTGGCTGAGAAGTTTACCAAAAGAGGAGCGACGAGCGATTGGTGAAGATATTATGACCGTTCAATTTCGATGGCCGCTCGGGATGCCGCTGGTTCGAACTTTGGGTTCCGGAATCTGGGAAATCCGCAGCCGGTTGCCGACCCGCATCGCGCGCACATTATTTTTCGTCGACGCGGGTGAAATCGTTCTGTTGCATGGCTTCATCAAGAAAACCAAAAAGACTCCCAAGGAAGACAGAGCCCTGGCTCTGCAACGCAAGAATGCCTACCTCAAAAACCGTTAAGACGAAGAATAAGCACCGTGGCAGCAGCCTCGAGGATTTCCTCAAAGAAGATGGGATTCTGGAAGAGGTGCAGGCAGTGGCGTTAAAGCGCGCCGTCGCCCTCAAGCTGCACGATTTGATGAAGAAGAAGAAGCTGAGCAAGAGCGCGATGGCGGCAGAGATGCGAACCTCGCGCGCGGCCCTGCACCGGCTCCTCGACCCGGAAAATACTTCCGTTACCCTCGCCACAATCAATCGCGCCGCCCGCTCTCTTGGCCGCAAGGTGAAGATCGAGTTGGTCCCCGTTTAGCAAGTCGCGGCGCGTCCCTTCTTCGTTCGACGTTGGACGTTCGGCGTTCAACGTTCGACGTTCCCCCTCCCCACGAATGAAGTTTCTAATCACGAACGACGACGGCATCGACGCGCCCGGTCTCGCCGCGCTGGTCGGCGCGGCGCGCACGGTGGGCGAGCCGGTCGTGGTCGCGCCGGCCCGCCCGCAATCCGGTGTGAGTCACGCGGTCACCTGGCGCGAAGGCGTGCGGATCGAGCCGCGCGGTGAGAACCGTTTCGCCATCCACGGCACGCCCGCTGATTGCACGCGTCTCGGCCTGCTCCACGCCGTGCCGGATGCGAAGTGGATTCTGAGCGGGATCAATCACGGCGCGAACCTAGGCGCGGATGTTTATTACTCGGGCACGGTCGCGGCGGTCCGCGAGGCGTTAATGCATGGCTGGCCCGGCATCGCTTTCTCGCACTATCGCAAGAGCGGCGTCGAGTACGATTGGCAGCGCGCGGAACGCTGGATCACGCCGATCCTGGCGGAATTGGTTGCGCAACCGATCGAGCAGGGTGTTTTCTACAACGTCAACCTGCCGATGCTGCCGCCCGACGCGCCCGATCCCGCGGTCGTCTGGTGTCCGCTCGATCCAAAACCGCTCCCGCTCAATTACCGGCACGAAGAAGAGAGCGGTCTCTATTTCGCGGGCGATTATAATCTGCGCCATCGCACGCCCCGTGCGGACGTGGATGTCTGCTTTGGCGGCAGCATTGCCGTCACGGCGGTGCGGTTGCTCTAAGAGGCGCGAGCGGTTGGTCTGTTGGCTTGGAAAATTTGTAACCGGGGCGCTCGTCCAGCGCTCATAGCTGACATGACAAGATTTTCGTTTCTCGCCTCGCTTTGCGTGTTGCTGCTGGCGGCCAGTGCGAGCGGCCAGCTACGATCCGCTCGCCGTCGCTGCGAATTTCCAGGCGCGCCCGCTCGAATTGGTGGTGCATGACGCGAAACGCGGCCGCGACATTCCGGTGCGCGTTTATCTTCCGGAGTCCGCCCAGCCGGCCCCGGTGGTCTTGTTTAGCCATGGTCTCGGCGGCTCGCGCAACGGCAACGAATTTCTTGGCCAACATTGGGCGGCGCACGGTTACGTGGCTGTGTTTGTGCAGCATCCCGGGAGCGATGATTCGGTCTGGAAAGAACAGCCGCCGACAGACCGGATGAGCGCGATGAAAGCAGCCGCGTCGCGGCAGAATTTCATGCAGCGCACCGCGGACGTGCCGGCAGTGCTTGATCAGCTCGAGGTCTGGAATGCGGAAAACAAACACCCGCTCGCCGGCCGCATGGATCTGCGCGAGATCGGGATGTCGGGCCACTCCTTCGGCGCGTTGACCACGCAGGCGGTCAGCGGCGAAACTTTTCCCTTCATCGGAACCAGGTTGACCGATCCGCGGGTCAAAGCGGCGATTGGGTTTAGTCCCAGCTCGCCGGCGCGCGGGAGCGCGGAAAAAGCATTCGGGGCGATGAAAATTCCGTGGCTCCTTATGACCGGCACGAAAGACACCGCGCCCATCGGCCATTCCGACCTGAAATCGCGCCTCGCGGTTTATCCGGCAATGCATGGCGCGCCCAAGTACGAAGTCGTGCTGAACGACGCCGAGCATTCCGCCTTCACGGACCGCGCCCTGCCGGGAGACAAGGCGCCGCGCAATCCCAATCATCATCGGGTGATGCTCGCGCTCACGACCGCATTCTGGGATGCCTATCTCCGCGGCGACCCCGATGCGCTCGCCTGGCTGAACGGCGCCGGACCGCGCTCGATCATGGAAACAGCGGATCGCTGGCAACTTTCCCCCGACTAACGAGCGCCCAGGGCAGGCTGGAGTGGGCCGGCGTGCACACTTGTGCGCGATTTTATTAGGCGAAAATCGGCGGAAGGAATACAAACATTCGGCGACGATGGCTTGCCGTGAGGATGATTTCTGGCAATTTTTTCGCCGAGCTAAAACGACGCAACGTTTACAAGGTTGCGGTCGCTTACGCGATCGTCGCCTGGCTGCTCATTCAGGTTGCGACCCAGGTCTTTCCCTTCTTCTCCATTCCCGACTGGACGGTGCGTCTGGTAGTGTTGCTCGTTGTCCTTGGATTTCCAGTCGCGCTGATTCTGGCCTGGGCTTTTGAGATCACTCCGGAAGGAATCAAGCGCGAGCAGGATGTCGATCGCACCGCACCGGTCGCTGGCAACACCGGGCGCAAGCTGACCGCGGTGATCGTTCTGCTCGCGACCGTGGCCGCCGGATTGATGGTCTTTCGCTTCGTCCGTTCCGGGTCCGGCGGGACAGAAGGTGACCGCGCCGCCCGCAGCGCGGACATTTCGAGCAAATCGATCGCGGTCCTGCCTTTTGAAAATTTCAGCCAAGACAAAGCGAACGCTTACTTTGCCGTGGGCATTCA
>JBDTCM010000179.1:0-10796 GCA_039923575.1 Chthoniobacterales bacterium | reverse complement strand
TTTGTTATTGGGGAGCCGCGCGAGCCGAGGGAAGCAAGAGCTGAAAGCTGAAATCTGAAATGGGGACCAAAGCGGATTGCGGAACGAACAGGCGCCCGCTTCAGGCGCCACGGTCCCGTTTCTCGCGTTCCAGCTCGCGCTCGATCATTTTCTCTTTCTGCGTGCCGACCCAGCGCGGCGAGAAGACGCCGAGACCATGCGCGATGAGCCCGATGCCCCAGCCGAGCATGGGCCACTTTACCCAGAGGTATTCCGGCGATTCGAGGAGGTTGATGACGAGCAGAAGGAGGTTGACCAAAACGTAGATGATGGCGTGGCGATAAAAGCCGAGCTTCGCTTCCACTCGTGCTCTCGCCCGCTGGTAAAAACCGTTGTCGTCCATGTGTGCAGGTTAATCGATTCGCCTGCTGTTCGGCGAGCAGTTTTCGATCGCGCGGCTGGCTGCCGCGGGTTGTCGGTGGCGTCGAAGCCGACGCGGTTCTTGGTTAATGGCTGTTGGTTATCGGGGGCCTCGCGAGCGAGGCGGTTACTGGTTCTCGGTTCTTGGTTATTGGGAAAGGCGGATCAAAACGCTGACCGCGTAAACTCCGAAATTTTCGCGAGCACGCGGTTTGGGGAAGGTCTGACACGAAGGGGCACAACGGAGCACGGAGGAGCTCTTAAAACTCTGACCGCGTAAACCGAGCACGCGGTTGAATGCGGAGCGCGGAGCGCCCGCCGCGGCGGGTGAACGATCGTCACCGGCCCACCCAAACGGAAGCGTTGCGGCTGCGACATAGATATCTTCTCAAATGCGCAATGGGGTTTTTGACAACGACTTGTCGCTTTCCACTCAGATATTCCTCTTGGGCGCATCTCGCATCAGGGGTGGTGCGACGATTGGCATGTTTGTCTTGTGATGCGCGATTTTTTTTTGCTGCCAAGTCTCGAGCGGATTGGTTAGCTTGCCCTCATGCATGCGTTCATCATCTTTCTGCAAATCTTCGTGGCGGCTTCGATCTTTTTTGTCTGGGGGGTGCGCTACGCCAACATCATCGAGGAATTCAAACAGTTTCAGTTGCCCGACTGGCTGCGCGATTTTGTCGGCATCCTGAAGGTGACTTTCGCGATCTGTTTGCTCGCCGGGATCGGGCGTCCCCGCGGGGCTGTCGTCGGAGGGATCGGCATCGCCGTCCTCATGACGGCCGCTCTCATCACGCACCTGCGGGTCAAGAATCCACCCTTCAAAATGCTTCCCTCCGCGACGCTGCTCATTCTCTCGCTGGTCATCGCGTATTTGAATTATCGGATGGTGTATCCGGTGTCCTGACGGCGTCAGGCGAATTGCAGCCGGATGCGAGCGGTCATTCGGCCATCGGGAAAACGCTGCGGCGCTGGAGGAATCTCACAAACTTGTCGAAAAGCTGAGCCTAACGATCGCGAAACCGAGCCGGAAATGCAATGACACCGTCTCGGACTCGGTCCAGCGGAGCAACGTCCCCGCCCGCCGCCGGGGGCGTAAAGATCCAATCTGATAAAAATGTAAGCTTCTTTTTAAGTTGCACGATTTTAACATTTTACAGCGGACAACGAGGTTCTTCTCGAGCCCAGCTTGATTTTGTCTCGGAATAACCTTGCCAAATCCGGGAGGACATCTATCTCTCATCTCGCTCAACATACTCTTGACCAAAAATGAAGAAAAAAACCTCTGCTCAATCTGCCTTTTTTAACCCACGCGCCCTGCTTGGATTCGCACTCTGCCTTTTAGGAGTGGTCCTGGCCTTCTTTGCCTTTAACAGTCTCACCGGCTCTTCTGTGCATGCGCAGGGGATTTCACAAAAAGGGAACTCTGCCAAAGCCAATTCCGTCGTTTCTGCTCCTGCGCCTAGCGACATGAAAGGCGTCGCGGCGATTCAAACTCTTCCGCTGCGAGAAATACCGCCGATCAATCCGGAGAAGGCTCCGGGGCATGATCATCCGGAACCGATGCAACCCGCCGGGCCCACTCTGGGAGCCGGCCCGGACACCGCACGGCAGACGACGCCGGGCCGAATCAAATCCGCGCCGACGGCGACGGGCTTGAGTTTTGATGGTGTCGGAGTGGGATTGGCTGGGTTCGCCCCCTCGAGCAATCCGCCGGACGTGGAGGGTAAGGTCGGTGCGACTCAGTATGTGCAATGGAATAACACCAGCTTCGCGGTCTTCGATAAAGCGACGGGCGCTTTGCTCTACGGTCCGGCGGCGGGCAATACCCTCTTCCAGTCGCTTGGTGGCGTCTGCGCCTCGCATAACGACGGTGATCCGGTGGTTTCTTATGATATCCTTTCCGGACGCTGGATCTTGTCGCAGTTCGTAGTTAACGGAGGAGCCGGCAGCGCTTCGCATCAATGTGTTGCCGTCTCGACGACTGGTGACGCCACGGGGACATGGTACACCTACGACTTCGTCACGGACACCTTAAACTTCCTCGATTATCCCCACATGGCTGTCTGGCCAGACGGCTATTATATGAGCGCTCACATCTTCAATTCGGCTGGCACGGCCCTCGTTGCCGCCCGCGTCTATGTCTTCGAACGCTCCGCCATGATCAACGGCCAAACCGCCCGCATGCAAAGCGCGAATCTCACCACCTTCGGCGCCAACTTCCAATACGGCTTTCTCCCGGCAGATCTCGATAGCTTGACTCCGCCGCCGGTTGGTGAGGCAGAGTTCGTTCTCGGACCGCACCCCACCACCTTTACGTTGACTGCCTCGACGCGAGTGGCGGTAACGTGGGGAGCCATCCCAACGATCACGCTGACCGAGGCGACGCTCACGAACACGACCTACACGACTGCCTATTGCGTGGGTAGCGGTCGTCTCTGCGTTCCGCAATCTGGTCAGGCCAATGCTGCTGCTCTCGATAACATTAAGAGCCATTTCATGTATCGGCTGTCTTACCGAAACAACGGCACTCAGGCGTTGCCGCAAGAGTCTCTCACGGCAAACATTCCCGTTAAGGGCGCCACCAACCGCGACGCGATCCGGTGGTATGAGTTCAGAAATGCCGGGAACTCAACGGCGACGCCAAGTATCTTCCAGCAGTCCACCTACGATCCCGATACTTTATTCCGCTGGCTGGGCTCCACGGCGATGGACAAAGACGGGAACATTGCGCTTGGTTTCAGTAAGTCGAGTTCTGCGACGTTTCCAGGCATCTGGATTACGGGCCGGTTAGCCACGGACACGATCAACACGATGGGTGCAGAGGTGCAGATGCAGGCCGGAGCTGGTTCCCAGGATTCTACCGGGGGTAATCGCTGGGGTGATTATAGTTCGATGACCCTTGATCCAGTCGATCAGTGTACCTTCTACTACACAAATGAGTACTTAAAGACGACTGGTGCCTTCAACTGGTCAACGCGCGTCGCCTCTTATAGCTTCCCATCGTGTGTCCCCGCTCCCGCCTGGGGAACACTCACCGGAACGATTACGTCGACCGCAACCGGCGCTCCCGTCTCGGGTGTAATCGTGTCCCTGGATAACGGCTTTGCCGGGGCCAGTAACGGCTCGGGAGTCTATTCCATCCTTGTGCCTGCCGGCGGTTACACTGCCGTGGCGGCAGACGCTGCGCGCAATTGCACAGTGGCGATACCGGCCTCCGTCCCGGTCAGCGTCAACGTGGGCGCTAGCACCACCCAGAACTTCACCATGTCGGGAACCTCGAAGCTCGAGGCTAACGGCCTCACCGTCGACGATTCCGTCAACGGTAACAACAACGGCATCATCAACCTGAATGAGTGTTTCAACGTCAACGCGAACGTGAAGAACAACGGTTGCGGCACTGAGACTGCCATCTCCGCAACTCTCACGACATCGACCGCCGGCGTGACGGTGGTCAATGGCACCTCCGCCTATCCCGACCTGGTGATCGACGCAAGCGCCAACAATACCGTGCCTTTCCAGGTGCAGACATCGAACAGTTTCGCCTGCGGAACGCCCATCGTCTTTTCGCTCAATCTCACCTATGCGAGCGGCTCGAAGACGGTCACGTATACAGTGCCGACCTGCGCAGGAGGAGCCAATCAGACGATCCCTGCAAGCTCGATCACGACAGGCGATCCGTCGCAACCGGACCGCATGGGACGCACTGGCCTCGGGAGCACGTGTGCTGGCAAGGCTTGCCCCGGCGCGATCAACAGTGCCGGCAGCCGAAACTACAAGACGTTTACCTTCACCAACAGCAGCGCGGCTGCAGCGTGCTTTACCGCCACAATCAACGCGGCGTTAGGCGGTGGCGGTGACATCGAGAGCGCGGCGTATCAGACCATGTATACTCCGCCGATCGCACAAGGCGATCCGAATGGTTTTCTTTGCCTGAATTACCTTGGGGACAGCGGAATTTCCGGCTTGGGCACTACGGTGGGCACCGCTTCCTACTCGTTTACCGTGGCGCCAAATTCGAATTTCGTCATCGTCGTCAATACGACTACCGGCTCGACCAACTCCTCGGTCTTCAGTGGAACGATCTCGGGCTTCGTCGACAACACATCAGGCCCTGGCCCCTGTCCGGCGGCCCCGGCTCCAGTCCTGGTTTCTGGGGCTTCTCGTCTGACCAGCCCTGCCGGGACATTCGATGTCAATCTCCCGCTGAGCACACCATATGGAGTGGAAGATCGGAACGGCGCCGGCAGTTATTTGATTGTGTTTACTTTCAACAATCCCGTGCAGAGCGGCAGCGCGACTATGACCGGCACAGGTACCGTAGGGACACCGACCTTTAGCGGCAATGAAATGCGTGTGCCTCTGACGGGTGTCACCGATATACAAAACGTAACGGTGACGGCCAACAACGTCATGGGAACCAATGGCGGGGTGCTGGCCTCAGCCACGCTCAACGTCGGATTCCTGATCGGCGACACCAATGGGGACACCTCGGTGAACTCCGCGGACGTCGGTCAGACGAAGTCGCAAACAGGCGCGACCGTGACGACGACCAACTTCCGCGAAGACGTCAATATCGACGGAGTCATCAACAGCGCCGATGTCGGGCTGGTGAAGTCAAAATCCGGTAACGGCCTGTAAGGCGACAACCGTTGGTTGAACAAGTGATTTGCGGGCAAGCCTGATGCCTGCGGCGCGGCCGGTGGAACTCACCGGGCGCGCCACATCGGACTTGGCTATTGGCGGCCGGTCGAAGTGGGCGATATTGTTTGCATGAACAATCGATATTGCCGCCGGTTGAGCTGGGTTCTTGTCAGTTGTTTTCTCGGGATTGCCATGGCCGAAACCGCACCTGCTGCCGACACCGGAGTTGAAGGCGTCATTTCCGTCTCGCCACGTCGTCCGGGACCGCAACGTATCGACGAACCGAGTAAAGGGCCCGTGTCCAGCACCGCCTTTGTTGTGATGAAGGGGGAGGAGCGGGTGGCTTCTTTCACGACTGACGCGCAGGGTCACTTTCGAGTCTCCCTCCCACCTGGCCACTACATCATTACCCTGGCCGCCCCGGGGGCCGCGATCGGCCACTGGCACTTCGAGGTCGATGTCGTGGCCGGTAAGATGGCCTCGGTGGATTGGACTGGCGATAGCGGCATGCGTTGACCCGGTCCCGCGCCGGATCCGGCTCGGCTTCGCCGAAAATGGGCCGAGGTGCGCTTTCACGATTCTATGAAAATTCTTTGTCTTACCTTCGTCGCCTGCGCCGGCTTCCTCGTGGCGTCCTGCTCGGAAAAATCTGGCGCGGACAACGGCGGGAACTCGAAAAACCCAAAAGAAAAACCCCGGCAGGATTTTGCAGCGGCGGAAGCGAAGAAGAACGCGCCCTCGGACAGCGCTTCTGAATCAGAAGGCGCTCCGAAAAAAGAAGAGGCGGAGGAGGTCGTGCCTGAGCCGGACGAAATCGGTGAGGATTGCGTCGCCTTTCTCCGCGCAACCAAAGCGGTTCCTGCTCACCCGAAAAGCACTGAATGTCCGACGTGCCCGGGAAACAATGCGACCGTCGAGGTTTTGCGATTCGAAAATTTTAAGATTGGTAAAGTCGCGTTTACCGGAGCAACAACTTGCGAGGTCGCCGTCGAGATCCACGCGCAGTTCAATCCGAGCCAAGGTGGCAACATCGTCGGCGGTCTGACCGGCTGGATTTCGCCGGAACAAAGGAAGGGGTACGCCGACGGGAAAACGCCTTCCGGCCTGCAGGTATATAAGGTCAAGGTCACCTACCAGCGCACGGATGGGCGGTGGCGGGCCAACGAATTCGATCGAGGCGAGTAGCGATCGATCAGGCGTGCCCGCGTGGCAGCCGGAGACAAGGGGCCGGGTACTGACCAATGGTCGCTCGCCGGTTGTCAGCGCAGCGGAAGTCGTGAAAGCTGCGTCGTGGCTTTCGAGGACAACCAACTGCTCTTTGGCTCCGACCCGACGCCGCGGATTGTCGCGATTGAGTTGGGCGACACCGGCACGGTGCGCGTTTACCGGCGCGAGGAGAACGGCGCGACCGTCTGCGAGATCGAGGAATTTCATCCTTTCGTCTGGGCCGACGGCGATGTGGCGGATCTCGGCCTAACGAATGCCGAGAAGCTGGCCGGCGACCTGAAATACAACTGGCTCGTCACGACCGACAGTTGGAAGGAGCTGATCGCGCTTCGCGACGGGCTCAAGAAGGCGGGCCGCAATTTTTTCGCGCTGAGCGATCCGGTGCAGCATTACCTCACCCAGACCGGACGCACCCTCTTTAAGCAGTTGCCGTTCGAAGAACTGAAGCGGATGCAGATCGAGGTGATTGCTGTAGCCGGGATCGGTGATCCCGGCAGCGCGACAGACGATCACCTCACCAGCATTGCGGTCTCCGACAACACCGGCTGGGAGGAACTGATCGAGGTCGATCCGCGAGCGATCGACGAATCCGAGCACGTCGCGATCAAGCGCCTGACGAGTCTGATCAAGGAGCGCGATCCGGACGTGATTGAAGGGCACAACCTCTTCAAGTTCGACCTGCCCTTTCTGGTCGCCCGCGCGCGCAAGGCGAAGACGAAGCTCGATTGGGGGCGAAGCGGGGGATTCCTGCGCTCGCGACCGTCGCGGCTCCAGATTGCGGAGAAAACGATCGATTACCCGAAGTTCACCCTCGATGGTCGACATTTCGTCGACACCTTTCTGCTCGCGCACTATTACGATGTCGGGATGCGTTCGCTCTCGGGTTTCGAGCGGAGCGATGTTGCGCAACACTTTGGCCTAACGAAAGAAGCCTGGATTTCGCAGTTATCCGGCAAGGAACTGCAACGCGCCTGGAGCGACGACCCGAAACGCTACCGCGAACGGGCGCTTTGCGCGGTCCGCGAGACGCGCGCGATCGCCGACCTCCTCAGCCCGAGTTACTTCATCCAGGCGCAGATTTTCCCCTACAACTACCAGGACGTGATCGTGCGCGGCAACGCCACCCGGATCAACGCGCTTTTTCTGCGCGAATATCTCCGGCAGCACCACGCCATTCCCGAGATGCCGATGGCGCGCGGGTTCGAGGGCGGCTACACCGACATCTTTTTCACCGGCGTAGCGCGCAACGTCTGGCACTGCGACGTCGCCTCGCTCTACCCCTCGATCATGCTCCAGTTCGATTGCTTCCCGGTGAGCGATCAACTCCAGATCTTTCGACACCTCCTCACCGACCTGCGCACTTTCCGGTTGCAGGCCAAGTCCGACATGCGCGACGCCCGGGAAGCACCTGAGCGACGTTACTTCCACGCTCTGCAAAATACTTTCAAGATTTTGATCAACAGCTTCTACGGATATCTCGGGTTCGCGCAGGGCAACTTCGCCGACTTCGAGGCGGCGGCGCGGGTCACACAGATTGGTCGCGACATCCTCAAGCAAATGATCGAATGGCTGAAAGCGCAGGGCGCGCAAGTCATCGAAGTCGACACCGACGGCATCTACTTCGTCCCGCCCGTTGTAGGCGGGATCGGTGATCCCGCTGGCGCAGGACACGACCACGCCTCAGACCGGCCGGGATCACCGATCCCGGCTACAACGGCGCAGATTGACAATTTGCGCGCTGGCCTCGCGGCCGAACTTCCACCGGGGATCGAAGTCGAGTTCGACGAGCAGTTCGACGCCATGTTCAGCTACAAAGCGAAGAACTACGCCCTCCTCACGCGCGAGGGCGAAGTCGTGATCAAGGGTGGCGCGCTCAAGTCGCGCGGGCTGGAGAAATTCCAGCGCGTTTTCCTGGAGGAAATGATCAAGCTTCTGATGGAGGGCAAGCCGGAAGCGATCCCACCGTTGCGTGACGAGTTCGCGCAAAAGATCCGCGACCGTGAATGGCCAATCGAGATGCTGATGAAGACCGACACTCTCCAGGATTCGCTCGAAAAATATCGACAAAAGATCGCCGGCGGCGGCCGCAACCGCGCCGCCGTCTATGAGCTTGCCCTAACGAGCGGCCGCAATTACAAGCCGGGCGACCAGATCAGCTATTACATCAAGGCGACACCGAAAAAAGTCGCCGCCTACGAAGCGGCCAAGCTCGTGACCGATTTCGACCCGAACGCTCGGGACGAAAACGTCGATTACTACGTCGCCAAGCTGGCTGACCTGGTGAAGAAATTTGGGGGAGTTAGTGCGGCCGCTATGAAGTCAGACGCGAAGCAGGAGAGCTTGGCCCTGTAACCCGGAGGCTATCGGCTCGAGCAAGTGCTGCTGGATTTGCTCACGAACGTGATCAAGTTCACGGCCGCCCTAGCGTAGCTACACTCGACGCAGTGCGAGCGCGGCTACATCATCATCGAAGGCTAGCGCTTCCGATTTCTGTCCGAGTTCTGCGATCAAGCGAGGGAGGAAGCCGGCGCGTCCGCCGAGCCGCGCGAATTCCTGCGCGAGATCGTCGCCGGTAAGACGGTCCCCGCCGCCGGATCGTGAACTGTAAACACCGTCGGTGTAGAGAAGCGCAGTGTCGCCGCGCGCAAGCGTCGTGGCCGTTTCGGCTATTTCGACAGCAGGGTGAATGCCGATCATCGTCGCGAGCGACGACACAGTTTCGACGGATCCGTCGCGCCGGCGGAGCAAGAGCGGCGGATGCCCGGCCCCAGCGAAGGACAAGCGGCCGTCGGGTTCGACCACGGCACAGCATGCGGTCATGAAAGAACGCCCGCGGAGCACGCTGTAGAACTCGGCGTTCACACGCGTGAGAATGCCGTGGGCGGTCTTCGATTCCGAGCTGGCGTGCGTGAAGAGCAAGGCGACGAGCGTCGTAAAAAGCGCGGCGGCAACGCCGTGCCCCGTGGCATCGGCGAGCCAAAAGAGCGAGGCGCCGTGCTCTAGCTGTCGCCACCCATAAACATCGCCGCCCACTTGGATCACAGGCGTGTAGAGCGTCTCCACTTCCCAGCCATCGAGCGGCGGCAGCGCGGAGGTGACGATCGCCTGCTGGGTGGTGCGGGCAACAGCGAGGTCCGCTTCCTGCGCCTTGCGCCAGATAGCCATCTCGTGGTTTTGCGCGTGCAAAGCGGCGAGGAGTTCCTGTTCGCGGTCGCGAGCGCGCTTTTTCTCGAGGCAGGCGCCGATGCGGGCTTTCAGTAGCGTAGGCTCGAAGGGTTTTGGCAGATAATCCTCCGCGCCCAAGCCAATGCAGCGCACGACCGAGTCGAGCTCGCTAAGTGCGGAAATCATGATGACGGGTATGTGGCGCAAGGCGTCCTCGGCCTTGAGGCGCTGCAGTACTTCGTAGCCGTCCATTTCCGGCATCATGATGTCGAGCAGCACGAGATCGACCTTGCTTCCGCGCAATTGCTCAAGCGCCGCTTGTCCATTCTCGGCGATGGCGACCGCGTAGCCCTGCCGCTTCAACTGACGCGAGAGCACGTCACGATTGGCCTCGACGTCATCGACAACCAGGACCAGTCCTTGTGCGGCGCCGGAGCCGGATTCCCCAGCCGACAGCTTCGCCTGAATAATCTCTCCAGTTTGCCGGTTGTCTTCCGTTGCCCGCGACTGCGAGACGGAAACGACAGAATCGAAGTTGTCGTTGATGAGCGACAAAAGCTGCTGGCCCGCAGCGTGAATTTTTTGGAGATCAGCGAGGGAGTTGTCGCGCGTCGGTTCCTCCGCCTGCTCGATCAGGAGCGCGGAGAAGCCGATAATGTGATTAAGCGGTGTGCGTAGATCATGGAGCAGGCTTCGCGGCAGCCGGTGTCGCTCTTTGTCGTCGGCTGGGAACTGCGCTTCGCTCACGGTGCCGCTTTTTCGCCGCCAGCCATCGCTTTTCCACGGAAGCCTAAAAGCGCCTCGATCTTGCCCAGCAAACGAGCGAGCTCGACGGGCTTTGTGTCATAGTCGTCGCAGCCGGCTTCGAGGGCTTTTTCACGATCGCCCGACATGGCATGGGCGGTGAGGGCGATGACAGGGATGTGCTGTGTAGAGGCGTCGGCTTTGAGACGGCGCGTTGCCTCCCATCCGTCAACAGTCGGCAGGCTCATGTCCATTAAAACCAGATCAGGCGACTCGCTTTGCGCCATCGCCACGCCGCTCGGTCCATCCACTGCCAGCACGACCTCGTACCCTTTCCGCACCAGCCGGCGCGATAGCATGTCGCGGTTCATCTCGTTATCTTCGACTAACAATATTTTAGCCATGCGCCTCATTCTTATGGCGGGCGGCGCAATCGGCGACCAAGTCGCGCACCTGATTGAGCAACGCTTCGCGTGAGTCGCCACCCTTGTGAAGAATCGTCTCGACCGAGCCGTTGAGCCTCCGTCGCTCCTCAGCACTGATATCTTTGGCGGTCACTACCAAGATGGGGATCGACCGCCATTCGGGACGTTGACGGACGCAGTTGACGAACT
>JBDTCM010000178.1:0-12063 GCA_039923575.1 Chthoniobacterales bacterium | reverse complement strand
TCGCGGAGCTGAAGCAGCGCAAGCTGGTGCAATGGGCGGTGGCCTATGTCGCGGCTGCCTTCGCATTACTCCAAGGTATCGACGTGGTCGCGCAACAGTTCGGCTGGCCGGAAGGCGTGCGGCGCGGCATCACGCTGGCTTTGGCTGTCGGCTTCTTCGTGACGCTGGTGTTGGCCTGGTATCACGGGGAACGCGGCGCGCAGCGTGTCAGCGGCGCTGAGCTCTTGATTCTCGCGCCCTTATTGTCGTTAGGCGGCGGATTTCTTTGGCGCTTTGCTGGCGCGGAACGCGCACCCGTGGCGAAAGCCGCGGTCGAGCAAGCGACGAATCCGTCGGTGATTTCGGACAAATCGATCGCTGTCCTGCCGCTGGTCAATGCAAGTAACGAGAAAGACGAGCAGTATTTTGCCGACGGCCTCTCAGAGGATTTGATTACCGCGCTCTCGCAGTTCGTTGGCTTGAAGGTGATCGGGCGCAATTCCTCGTTCCAGTTCCGCGACAGCAAGGATGACAGCAAGACGATCGGCGTGAAGCTTGGGGTCGCGCACTTACTGGAAGGTAGCGTTCGCCGCGCGGGCGATGCCGTGCGTATCAGCGCGGAGCTAGTCAAGGTAGCCGATGGCACGACGCTTTGGTCGCAGCATTACGACCGGCCTTACAAGGACCTGTTCAAGTTGCAGGATGATATCACAACTGCCGTGGCCGATGCGCCCAAAACGAAGTTGTTTTATGGGACCGAGGCCGCGCCGCAGAACAACCGTCCGCCTAGTGGTAATCTCGCGGCCTACAACGCTTTTTTGCAAGGACAGTTCTACGCTAACCGCGTCGGCGCGAGTGAGCTGCGTCAAGCCATCGATTCCTTCGAGACAGCGATTAAGCTCGACCCGAAATATGCGCGGGCTTACGCAGCGCTGGCTCAGTGGCAAACCTTTCTGGCTGATGATTCCAAGGGCGCAGATACTCAGCAGGCCTTTGCTATCGCGCGCAAGAATGCGGATACCGCCCTGTCCCTGGAGCCAAATTTGGCGGCTGGGCATGCCTCGCTTGGCATGGTTTTTCTCTTTGCCGATATCGACCTGGCTGGGATGAAGATGGAATTCGAGCGTGCTGCGCAACTCGCGCCGAACGACCTGGACATAAGAGCTTCGATCGCCCAAGTGCACGCAGCGCTAGGTCATCCGGAAGCAGCCATCGAACCTATCCGGCAGGCGCTTGCGGACGACCCACGAAACGTCGGCTGGTATAGCCTCCTCAGTGATGACCTCATGGCGCTCGGTCGTCTCGAAGAGGCGGAAAACACAGTTCATCAGCAGCTCGCTATTCAGAATGTCGGTACTGGCCAGGAGCGCCTGTCTTCCATAGAAGTCCTGCGCGGAAATGCCGCCGCCGCACTTGAAAAGGCGGAGAAGATTCCATCAGGCAAATCACGGGATTTCGCACTGGCCAACGCGCGGCAGATCGGGAACGACTCCGCGGCGGCCGATGCGGCGCTGCATGCTTTGGTCGATAAGTATGGCCAGACCGATCCGTACTTGATCGCGCGTTGCTACGCCTTGCGGAAGGATCCGGACCGGATGTTCGCTTCGCTCAATCGCGCCTGGGCCGAGCGCGACAACAACATCACGATCCTTT
Source organism: Chthoniobacterales bacterium (assembly GCA_039923575.1). Classification (GTDB taxonomy): domain Bacteria; phylum Verrucomicrobiota; class Verrucomicrobiia; order Chthoniobacterales; family UBA10450; genus Palsa-1392. Next base: position 10,431 of record JBDTCM010000178.1, on the reverse strand, counting down.
ACTACGATCCGTTCCTTTTGCGCTATAAGGGCGACCCACGCTTTGCCGCATTGTGCAAGAAGATGGGATTGCCTACGCCCGCCGAAATCGCCGCCACACCCAAGACATGAGCAACAGGCCTTCTTTCTTTTCGGAACTGAAGCGCCGCAACGTCGTCCGCATGGCCGGCCTTTACTTGGTAGGCGCATGGCTGCTCGTGCAGGTCGCGGGCACGGTGCTGCCGATGTTTGGCGCGCCAGATTGGCTGCCGAGGAGCATCGTTGTTCTCCTGGCGATCGGCTTCGTACCGGCGGTGATTTTTAGTTGGGTCTTCGAACTGACTCCCGAAGGTTTGAAGCGGGATGAGGATGTTGCGCCCGAGCGGTCGATCGCCCCGCAAACAGCCCGGCGCATGGACCGAATGATCATCGCCGTGCTCGTGCTCGCACTTGGTTATTTCGCAACCGACAAGTTCGTGCTTGCGCCGCGGCGGAGTGCGGCCCTTTCCCCTGGCCAATCTAACACTAACGCCAAATCAATCGCTGTCCTGCCTTTTGAAAACCTAAGTAGCGACAAGGAGAACGCTTACTTTGCCGGAGGCATCCAGGATGAAATCCTGACGCGTCTGGCTAAGATCGGCGCACTTAAGGTCATCTCGCGCACTTCCACAGCGCATTACGCAAGCAGCCCGGAGAACCTGCCTGAGATTGCGCACCAGCTGGGTGTGGCAAACATCCTCGAAGGCAGCGTCCAGAAGGCGGGAGAGGAAGTGCACATCAATGTGCAGCTGATCCGCGCGGCGACAGACGAACATCTCTGGGCCGAGAGTTATAATCGCAAGCTCGATGACATCTTTGCCGTCGAAGGCGAAGTGGCGGGCACGATCGCCGGCCAACTAAACGCGACGCTGACCGGCGCGGAAAAGCAGGTCCTGGCGCAAAAGCCAACGAGTAGTTCCGCGGCCTACGACGCCTATTTGCGGGGACTCGGGCAACTGGCCGTTGTCACGGAAACTTCATTGAACGACGCGGTGCATTCCTTCGAGGAAGCCGTGCGGATCGATCCCCAATTCGCGCTCGCCTGGGCACAGCTTTGCCGGGCGCATTCCATGATCTACTTCCATTACATAGACCGTTCGGAGGCCCGGCACACGGCCGCGGCAAAATCCCTGGCCGAGGCGCTCCGTCTGCAACCGCAATTGCCCGAGGCGCAACTGGCCAAGGCAGATTTCCAATACTGGGTGCTGCTCGATTACAAAGGCGCGCGCGACCTCTTACAGCAACTGCATCTCAGTTGGCCGAGTAATGCCGACATCGTGCAGGATCTTGGGTGGGATTTGGCGCGTCTGGGAGAATGGCAGAAAAGCGTCGAATACCTGGACAAAGCGGTTGTTTTAAACCCGCGCGATCTCTACCTGCGCAGGACGGCTATCGACGGTCGTCTCGCGCTGCGCGACTTCGCGACCGCGCATCGGATGTTGGACGACGCGCTCCAGATCTGGCCGGGGGACGCCGTTCTCTTGGACTTAAAAGCTCAAGCCTTCCAGGCAACCGGGCAACTGGATCAAGCACAGAAGATTGTCTATCGGCTACACCCGGGCCCCGATCGTGCCGGCCTCAACGCAATCGTGAATCAAGCGAAGCTCCGGCGGACGCCCGCCACCGCGCTGCCCTACTTCCAAGCCCTGGGGGAGCAAGCGGCGGTGAACCTTTCCGACATCCCGGACCTTATTAATTTCGCGAACCTTCTGGAACTGTCCGGGGACAAGACAAAATCGCGAGCCATGTTTCTCAAGGCGCGTGACGCAGCAGAAGCCGCTTTGAAAAAGCAACCCGACAATGCGCTTCCTATCACTCTGCGCGCCTACGCTCTGGCGGGATTGGGCGAGCGCGATGCCGCCTTAAGCGGGATCGAGCAAGCCCTCGGATTGACGGTAAACGACGCGCGCAATCATGGAGTCGTGGAAGAGATAAAGGCCCGCGTGCTAACGCGATTCGGGGAAAAAGACCGCGCCATCGCCTTGCTCCAACACTTGCTGGAAATTCCCTACGATGGCCCGGGCGAAGCGCCGCTCACGCCGGCACTCCTGCGTCTTGATCCGGATTTCGATCCGCTCCGCGACGATCCCCGTTTTGAAAAACTCTGCCAGGAGAAGCAACCGTGACCCCGCGCAACTTCTTCGCCGAACTGAAGCGGCGCAATGTTTACAAGGTGGCGGTGGCCTACGTGGTCGTGGCGTGGCTGCTCTTGCAAGCTGCGTCCATCTTCTTTCCGGCCTTTGAAGCTCCTCCGTGGGTGATGAAGGTATTTATCATTGTCATCCTTCTCGGGTTCCCGGCCGCGCTGGTTTTGTCGTGGGCCTTCGAGATAACTCCCGGGGGAATCAAACTGGAAAGCGAAGTTGACCCTAACGAATCTATCACCCCGCGAACCGGACGAAGAATCGTCGGAATCACGATTGCGCTGGCGGTAATTGCAGCCGGTTTGATGACCTTCCAAATCTTGCGTCCGAAATCGTCCGCGGTCGTTAACATTCCTGCGGTTCGTCCGACCTCTACTCCGTCCGAGCCGGCGATCGAGAGTAAATCCATCGCGGTCCTGCCATTCGATAACCTGAGTCGCGATCCGGATAACGCCTACTTCAGTGAAGGCATTCAGGATGAGATTCTGACCCGCCTGGCCAAGATCGGCGACTTCAAAGTCATTTCGCGCACCTCGACCGAGAGATACAAGAGCGCGCCCGAGAATTTGCGCGAGATCGCCAGACAACTTGGCGTCGCTCACATTCTGGAAGGAAGCGTGCAAAAGGCGGGTGAGCAAGTCCGTGTCAACGTGCAGTTGATCAATGCGCTAAACGATGCCCACCTTTGGGCCGACACTTACGATCGCAAGTTGACCGACATTTTTGCGGTCGAGAGCGAGATTGCCAAGACTGTCGCGGAAACCCTGCGGGTGAAGTTGAACGGCCGCGCGGAGAAAGAGCTGGCCTCGCGCCCAACCGAAAATCCGGAAGCGCACCAGCTTTACTTGAAGGGTCGTTACTTCTGGAACAAACGCAGCACCGAGAACCTGAAGAAGGCGATCGAATATTTCCAGCAAGCCATAGACCTGGATCCCAACTATGCGCTGGCCTATGCCGGTCTCGGCGACGCGCACTCGATCCTCCCGATCTATGCGGGGACGCCGCCCAAGGATGACATACCGAAGGCGCTCGCCGCTGCGCATAAGGCAGTGGTACTCGATGACAGCCTGGCGGAAGCGCATACGAGCCTGGCGAACGCGCTGGTCATGAATGTCCAGCTACCCCAATCCGAACCGGAATTTCGCCGCGCGATTGAATTGAATCCTAACTATGCCACGGCCCACCAATGGTACGGAGAATGTCTCTTTGGGGAAGGACGCTATCCCGAAGCCCTGGCCGAGCTGGTACGCGCGCAAGAGCTTGATCCGCTCTCGCCCATCATCAATGCCTCCCTCGGAATGGTTTTGGGCGGGGTCGGGCAAACCGAACGAGCAATCGATCAATTGCATAAGACGCTCGACCTCGATCCGGATCTGATAGCCGCGCATTCGATGCTTGGTCAGATCTTGGAGAGGGAAGGGAAGTTGAGCGAAGCGATGGCTGAATACGACAAGGTGCGACAACTGGGTTCGACGCCCTCAAACTACGCGATGCGGGCCTATGCCTGCGTCAAGGCCGGCCGAACGGCGGAAGCGCGCAAGATTCTGGAGGATCTGACGAATGCTTCCCGCCAGCGCTACGTCGGATCTTATTCGCTGGCCGTCGTTCATCTCGCGCTCGGCGACAACGAAGAAGGGTTGCGATTACTGGAGAAAAGCTTCGACGAACGCGACATCCTCCTTCAAGGCATGTTTGGCAGCATCAAGACCGATAAGCGCCTCGATCCGCTGCGCGGTGATCCGCGTTTCCAGAAGCTCGAGGCGCGCTTCATGTCAGGGGAATCGAAATGAATCCACGCAATTTCTTCGCCGAACTGAAGCGGCGCAACGTCTACAAGGTGGCGGTCGCCTACGTGGTGGCGGCGTGGCTCCTCGTCCAGGTGGCGACGCAGGTCTTCCCGTTCTTTGAAATCCCGAACTGGGCGGTGCGCCTCGTCGTGCTGGTTTTGATTCTCGGGTTTCCGATTGCCCTGGTGCTGGCCTGGGCTTTTGAGATCACACCGGAGGGAATCAAGCGTGAAGAAGATGTCGCCCCTAACGAATCTATCACTCCGCGGACGGGACGGAAACTGGTCGGCGTCACGATCGCGCTGGCGGTTCTGGCGGCGGGCTTGTTTGCCTATCGGACCTGGTCGCCTCGGGCTCCAGCCGCGTCGTCCAGTCCGGTCGCAACAGCGGCGCCCGTCCCGACGGCGATTCCAGAAAAGTCGATCGCCGTGCTTCCTTTCGAGAACCTGAGCGACGACAAGCAGAACGCCTACTTCGCCGATGGCGTGCAGGACGAAATCCTGACTGATCTGGCCAAGATCGCGGATCTCAAGGTAATCAGCCGCACGAGCGTGATGCAGTATAAGACCGGGGTGCAGCGCAATCTGCGCGAGATCGGGCAGCAACTGGGCGTGGCGCATCTTTTGGAAGGCAGCGTGCAGCGCGCGGCGGGGAAGGTGCGGGTCAACGCGCAATTGATCGACGCCCGCTCGGACGCTCATCTTTGGGCGGAGAATTACGACCGGCCGCTGGACGATGTTTTTGCCATCCAGACGGAGATTGCCAAGACGATCGCCGATCAGTTGCAGGCGCGCTTGTCGCCTAACGAAAAGGCGGCGATCGAGGAAAAGCCGACCTCCGACCTGCAGGCTTACGAGCAATTCGTGCGCGGCCGCGACGTGGTGGAGAGTTATCTCGATCGCACCGATCAGCGGGGGGATCTGCTCATGGCGGTCGACCGGCTGGATGATGCGACGCGGCGCGATCCCGGTTTTGAGCTGGCTTACTGTTACCTGGCGCGCGCGCACGATCTTATTTTCTTCCTCGGCTTTGATTCCACCCCTGAGCGCCGGACGAAAGCGGAGACCGCGATCGATCATGCCTTACGCTTGCGCCCTGATTCCGCCGAAGCGCACCTGGCCCGGGCCGGCCATTACCTGCGCTGCTATCGGGACTATCAGTCAGCCAATCGCGAGATCGCGATCGCGCGGCTCGGCCTGCCCAACAGCGCTCCGCTTTATACCCTGAGCGGCTACATCGAACGCCGTCTCGGGCGGTGGGATTACTCGACGAGCGAGATGGAAAAGGCTTTCGACCACGATCCGCGTAATCCTACGACTTACGATTTGCTGGGCGATAACTATATCCTGACCCGGCAGTTTGCGAAGGCAGCGAAGATGTATCGGGAGCAGGCCGCTCACACCGGGGTCGATCCGCGCATGGCCGCAGTTAACGTTGCTCTGGTTGATTTCGTTGTGACCGGGCAGACCGCCAAGGCCGAGGCAGCCCTGGCTAATCTGCCCACTTACATCGATCCGGGCTCGGGCCTGACGGCGCCGCGCGTGCTCATGGCGCTGATCAAAGGGGATTACGCTGCGGCTTCGGCTGCGCTGGCCGCCTCCACGCAGACATTTTTCCAGGACGTCGACTTTAGCTTTCACTATCCACGAAGCTGGTATGAGGCCCAGATTGCGCGCGCCGCCGGTGATCACGCGCGCATGGTGACGGCGTTCGCGGCGGCGCGGAAATTCTTTACCTCCCAGCCGGATTTCGAGGGAAATCCTCGAGTCATGGCCGTGGTTGCGCAGGTGGACGCCGGCCTGGGGAACAACCAGCAAGCCCTGCAGGAAGCTCAGCAGGCGGTCGAGCAAATGCCTATCTCCAAAGACGCTTATGACGGCCCGCTGGTCCTGCAAGGTCTTGCCCAGGTCTATGTCATGATCGGCGACAAAGAGAAGGCGGAGGAAACGCTCGAGAAACTCGTCAGCGTACCCGGTTACCTGGCTTACGGATATCTCCTGAAGGATCCGATGTGGGCGCCTTTGCGGAATGATGCGCGCTTCCAGAAGATCGTGAACTCGCTCGCACCGAAGGCGACCGCGCGCTAACTTGTGAACTTGCGCAACTTCTTCGCCGAGCTAAAGCGGCGCAATGTCTTGCGGGCGGCGGCCTTTTACGCGGCCAGCGCATGGCTGCTGGTGCAGGTGGCGACGCAGGTCTTCCCCTTCTTCCACATCGCCGAATGGGTGGTGCGCGGGATCGTGCTTGCGGCGGCGATCGGGTTTCCGTTCGCCATGCTTTTCTCCTGGTTCTACGAATGGACCCCGCAGGGGATCCAGCGCGAGAGCGAAGTCGCGCCTAACGAGTCAGTCACCCGCCAGACCGGCAAGAAACTCGATCGCTGGATCATCGCCATCCTGACCCTGGCCGTCGTTCTTTTGCTGACCGATAAATTGCTTTTCAGCCCTAAGGAGAAGCCGAGCGTTGGCGGCGCCCCGGCGACCGCGGTGCCGGAGAAATCGATCGCAGTGCTGCCGTTCGACAATCTCAGCCGCGATCCGGACAACGCTTATTTCGCCGAAGGCGTGCAGGACGAGATCCTGACGCGGCTGGCCAAGATCGCGGAACTTAAAGTGATTTCTCGCACTTCCACGCAGCGCTTCAAGAGTTCGCCCGAAGACCTCCCCCAGATCGCGCAACAGCTCGGCGTCGCGCACATCCTGGAAGGCAGCGTGCAGAAATCCAACAACGAGGTGCGGGTGAATGTGCAGCTGATCAAGGCTTCAACCGACACGCATCTCTGGGCCGACACTTATGATCGCAAACTGACCGACATCTTCGCGGTCGAGAGCGAGATCGCGCAAACCATCGCCGACATCCTGCAGGCGAAACTGACCGGTTCGGAGAAAATCCAGCTCGCGAAAAAGCCAACGGCGAATCCGGAAGCCTACGAGCTATATCTCAAAGGCCGCTTCTTTTGGAACAAGCGCACCGGGCCCGATCTGCGGAAAGCGATCGACTACTTCCACGCCGCCATCGCCAAAGACCCGGACTACGCGCTCGCCTACGCCGCGCTGGCTCAAACCTGGGTTTTGCTGCCGGCCCACAATGCGGCCGCGCCCAAAGATTGCGTTGCGCCGGCCGAGGCCGCGATCACCAAAGCGCTCGCTCTGGACGAGACCTCGTCCGACGCCCATGCCGCTCTCGGACTCCTTCGGGCCAGCTTCCAGTTCAACTTCACCGGGGCGAACGCCGAATTCGAACGCGCGCTGCAGTTGAATCCAAATGACTCGACCGCCCTGCACTGGTCGGCCATGAATCATGGAGGGTTGGGGCAGAGCGAACGGGCGATCGAAGAACTGCGGCGCGCGTTGGAAATTGATCCGCTCTCGCTCATCATCAACACCAATCTGGGCTTCGCCATGATTCATGCGCGTCGTCTGGACGAGGCGATCGTCCAGTTACGGAAGACGATCGAGATGGACGCGGGCTTCGCCTACGCCCATCGCACTTTGGGATTGGCGCTGGAGCTGCAGGGGAAAACCCAGGAGGCGATCGCTGAGTACGAGAGGGCAATCGCGCTGGGTGACGATGCTCCGGCACCGGCCATGCTGGCCCATCTCTACGGGAGCATCGGGCGCAGGGACGAAGCCACGAAAATCCTCGAGCAACTCCAGGCGAGGCGTGAGCGTGGTTACGTCGATCCTTATTGGTTCGCGATCGTCTATCTGGGCCTGGGCGACCGCGAGCATGCCATGGCCTCGCTCGAGCAAGCCTATGCCGATCGCAGCGGAGATGATCTTTCCAACATCCGGGTGGATGCGATATTTGATCCGCTGCGCGGCGATCCGCGCTTTGAAGCGCTGGAGGAGAAGATTGTGCCCGCGAGCGAATTTGCCAAAGGTACGCCTGCTTCGAAATGAACCCGCGCAATTTCTTCGCCGAACTGAAACGGCGCAATGTCTACAAGGTCGCGGTCGCGTATGCGGTGGTTAGTTGGCTATTGCTACAGGCCGCGTCAATTCTCTTTCCCACTTTCGACGCTCCGCCCTGGATCATGAAGGTCCTCGTCGCCGTCATCGTCATCGGTTTCCCTTTGGCGTTGATTTTGTCGTGGGCGTTCGAGATCACACCGGAAGGCATCAAGCTCGAGTCGGAAGTCGCGCCTAACGAGTCGATCGGAAAGCGCACGGGCCGCAAGATTGTCGGGATTACATTTGCGCTTGCGATCATGGCGACGGCTTTGCTGGCCTACCGGATCTGGGCGCCGCAAGGAGAAACGAAGGCGCTCACCACGGCGACGCCGGCTCCCGCAAGCATCCTGGCCGCGAAGAATTCCGTCGCGGTGTTGCCGTTCGAAAACCTGAGCGACGACAAAGGGAACGAATATTTTTCGGACGGCATCAGCGAGGAGCTGCTCACTGTGCTGCAAAAAATTCCAGGCCTGCGCGTGTCGGCCCGGACCTCGGCGTTTTCCTTCAAGGGTAAGAATGCGACGGCGCAGGAGATCGGCGAAAAGCTGGGTGTGGCGAATCTCGTCGAAGGGAGTGTGCGCAAGGTGAATAACACGGTGCGCATTGCAGCGCGCCTGAGCCGTGCGGCGACGGGCGAAGAGTTGTGGAGCGAAAACTACACGCGCGATTTGAAGGACGTCTTCGCGGTGCAGAGCGAGCTCGCGCAAACCATTGTCGGGCAGTTACGCGGACAACTGGGGGCGCAAAACGCAGCAGGGCAGATCGAGGCAGCCGTGCGGGATGGCACGACCAATCCCGAGGCTTACGAGCAATATCTCCAGGGTCGCTATTACCTGAACCGGTTCTCGGTTGAGGATTTGGCGAGGGCGATCACTTTCTTGCAACGCGCCTGCGAGCTGGACCCGAATTTCGCTTCAGCCTGGGCCGCTTTATCGCGAGCGTCGGCGGCGCACACCGGCTGGACTGACCGGCTCACGCGCGAGCAATTTCGCGCCGGCCTGAGCGAGGCGAGCGACGCGGCCGATCGTGCTCTTAAATTGGATCCGGAATTGCCGGAGGCTCTCAACGCGCGATTCGAGATTCAGTTCACCTACAATTTCCAGTGGAAAGCCGGGGCGGAGACGATCAAACGGGCGCAGGTGCTGGCGCCATCCGATCCGGCGATTCTCAAGTCCGCGGCCCTCGTGGCGGTGATGTTTGGCGATTACGCCCGCGCGGTCGACCTCACGCGCCAGGCCGTGAGTCTCGATCCGGTGAACCCGGAGATCAGGGCTTACCTGGGGATAGCCCTATTGCAGGCCCGCCGGCCGGCCGAATCGCGGAGCGAATTTGAACGCGTGGCCGAACTCAACCCTGCGACACCGTGGGCATTTGCCGGCAGCGGGATGGCCGATCTTTACGAGGGAAAGAATGCCGAGGCTCTGGCGGTGGCGGAACGTGAGACCGGTGAGTTCGCCCGGCTCGTCGTGTCCTCCGTGGCACTTTGGAATCTGAACCGAAAGGAGGAGTCGGATGCCGCCCTGGCCAAGATGATCAAATTTGAAGCGGACGGAGGCGCCTTCCAAATCGCGGAGGTTTACAGTGGCCGCGGCGACAAGGATCAGGCGTTCGCCTGGCTGGAGCGCGCGCGCCGGCAGCAAGATGGCGGGCTGGCCTATTACCCGAACGATCCTCTTCTCGACACTCTTCATTCCGACCCCCGCTGGGCGCCATTTCAGCGATCGATGGGATGGGCGCCCGACCAGTTGAAAGGTAAGAAGAATTAAGACGTCGCTCTTCGCCGAACTCAAACGCCGGAACGTCTTTCGGGCCGGCGCCTTTTATGCGGCGAGCGTCCCCTCGAAGTCCGGTGCTATCGAGATCACGATGCAGAAACGAAGCGTCAACCAAAGGACCGGCGAGATCGACTTCACCGTTCACCGTTAGTCGCCCCGCGCGGATTAGATTGACACGACCACGCGCGTCTGAGAATGACCGTTCATGAAACTCGCACGTCGCACACTCGCAATCAGCACCCTCGCAATTATCCTGATCATTCTTTTGATCCTCTTCCTCGGCGGCGGCGGCTACGCCGGCGGCGGCTACTACTACGGCCCGGGAGGATTGATCATCGTCATCCTCATCATCCTGCTGGTGATGGGCAAGCTGTAGGCAGAGCGGAAACTTTCCAGCGTTAGCTGCCGGCTTCGGTGGAAGCGCCGCCTGGCTACCCCGGCGATTTCGCGCCAAAATGCTACAAAAATGCAGAAAATTGCGCGGTTCCCGTTCCAACACAATTTTTTACAGGCCCAAAAAATTAAGATGGCAGGGCAAACCAAATTGATTAGGGGTGCAAACAATTAAGTTGGAGGTCTAAAAAATTAAGATGGAGGTCCATTTAAATTTTGGGTCTTGCCCAGATTGGACGTTGTGACGGCGTCTATGATACTGGGCTGCAATGAGAAACAGATATATTTATGATGCAAGGATTTCGGAGCGCAAATTTAAGGAGTTGTTAAAGATGTTTTGCACCGATGTCTCGGCCCTGACT
>JBDTCM010000177.1:0-7574 GCA_039923575.1 Chthoniobacterales bacterium | reverse complement strand
AAAGGCGTTGAAGGATTTCTCCGGCCTCTTCGTCGATGACCCGGAAGACTTTCGCATCCAGCCGTGTCTTTCGCCGGTCTGGGATACCGCGATCAACATCATCGCGCTGGCCGAGTCCGGTTTCCCGGCGCAGCATCCCGCCCTCCGCCGCGCGGCGCAGTGGCTGGCCGACAAGGAAGTGCGCGTCCGTTGCGACTGGACGATAAACAACCCGCACCCGGAAGCGAGCGGCTGGGCCTTCGAGTATAACAACATTTTTTATCCCGATACGGATGACACCGCGATGGTCCTGATGGCGCTGCGGCTCGTCCGGCCTAACGAACAGGCGGAACTGGCGGAAGTTTTCGAGCGCGCGCTCGGCTGGCAGTTGAGCTTCCAATGTCGCGATGGTGGCTGGGCCGCCTTCGACAAAGACGTCACCCGCCATTGGCTGGAAGACATGCCCTTTGCCGATCACAACGCCATCCTCGACCCGACCTGCAGCGACCTGACCGCGCGGACTTTGGAATTGTTAGGCTACATCGGTTTCAATCCCGGCCGCCCGCTCGTGCGCAAGGCGATCCGTTACCTGCGCGCGACGCAGGAAGACGACGGCTCGTGGTATGGCCGCTGGGGCGTGAACTACATTTACGGCACCTGGCAGGTCCTGCGCGGATTGCGCGCGATTGGCGAAGACATGAACCAGAGCTGGATTTTCCGCGGGCGCGACTGGCTGGAGAGTTGTCAGGACGACGACGGCGGCTGGGGCGAGAGCTGCGCTTCCTACGAGAACCCGGACCTCAAAGGCCAGGGTCCGAGCACAGCGTCGCAAACCGCCTGGGCGTTGATGGGAATTTGCGCCTGTGGCGATCTCGATCGGCCCAGCATCCAGCGCGGTCTGCGTTATTTGCTCTCGACGCAGCGCGCCGATGGCGCCTGGGACGAGCCCGAAATCACCGGCACCGGTTTCCCGCGCGTCTTCTATTTGAAGTACGACATGTATCGCCAAAACTTCCCGCTCCTCGCCCTCGCGACCTACGTCAATTACCGCAGCGGCATTGGCCACTACCAGAGCTTCTACCGCTGGGTCGGGAAGTAACTGTAGACGTTTCGCTCTGCGAAACGCGGGTCTGTGCGCGGCCCGCAGAGAAGATGTCCGCCCACTCCCGCGTCGTGTAGCGTCCGCTGTCTCAGCGGAAGAGTTTCCGAAATGGACGAGCGAACGATTGTCGCCCCCCTGCGCTGAGACAGCGCACGCTACAACGCCCTGCTGCATGCCTAACGAGCAACCCGGCCGCCATTTAGGGCCAAATTTCCTCGCCTTTGCCGCGAAGTTACGGCATCTCTGCGCTGATGCGGTCCAGGCCGAGATTCCTTTGGTTCGCACTGGTGGTCTTGATCGGCGCCTACGGCGCGGCCTATCGCTTCTTCCCGAAGCGCGACTCCTACATCGGTGTTTATCTGGAGCATCACCGGCGTTTTGCGCACCGCTGGGAGTTGATCTTCTACTATCCAGCGGCCTTTGCAGAAGCACTCCTCATTCGCGCCTGGCCCGGCCTTTACGGCGCGCGAATCCAGTGTCCGCAGAGCATCGTGCTCGATGCGCAAGAGCAGCAGCGAATCGTCATTCGCGCCACCCCATTTCCTCCGCCGATCGACGCAGTCATCCCAGCGCAGGTGGATATCCTCGATCACGTTTTGGAAATCGCGCACGGCAGGCATGGCCGGACGGGATCGGGGCACGACTCCAGCTTCAAAGACTGCAAGTATCCCAACTGCGCACTGGACCGAGCTGAAGACTTCCTCAATGGCAGGCAGCCCAGGCCCTGGATGATCGGAAAAGTGTTGCGCTGGTATCGGGAAGCGACCGACCCGACGACACGCCTGCACTGGGGTATCATTCTTGGGGCAAGCCGCGACCCGCGCGCCGAACTGGCCCTGGGGGAAACGTTGGAATCAGACCGGCCGGCAATCGACGAGGCTCACCTTCGGATCATGGCCGGGTTGGCAATCGATGAGTATTTCGTCCCACAGCCAGATTGCGGCGACTGGCTCATCGCCGGTGTCTCGTGGAATCCCGAGCGGGCGATGGTGTGGTTCAAGGCGGATAAGGCGCGATTGAAAAAGGTCTGCGCGGGTCTGTAGACGTTTCGCTCTGCGAAACGCGGGTCTGCACGTGGCCCGCAGAGAAGATGTCCGCTCACTCCCGCGTCGCCCAGAGGGCGACGTCTACAAGCGTGCCCTGAAATCGTGAGGTCCCTCGCCGTCTCTGCGGCTCGGGATGACAAATGGGGCGCGCGCGACCGACCGCGCGATCATTCCTTCGCGATCTTCCCACCCCAGGAAAGGATTTTCGCCTTCGTGCCGGCCGCTTCGGCCTCTTTGATCTCGCCGTTACGATTGTAGAACAAGGAAAGGCTCGTCCAGCCAATCTGGTCGTTAGGCTTGAGCGCGACCGTTTTCTTGCCCGCTTCGATTGCTTCCGGAAATCGCCCGAGTTTCATCAGCGCCATTCCGAGCGCGTGCCAGCCGTCAAAAAACTCCGGGTCAAGCTCGACGCAGCGTCGGTATTTTTCCACCGCGCTTTCCAGTTCGCCGATCGCGAGGTCGCCATTCGCGTCGTCGAAAATCTCATCGACTGATTCCATCCAGAAGTTGTAGCCGGGATCAGTGATCCCGGCGAGGGAAAGCGTGGCCACGCGAGACCGACCGGGGTCAGCGACCCCGGCTACAACGATCACCGATCGCGGCGACAACGGCTAGCCAGGTTTCGTGGCCGGCTTCGTTTCCTCGACGCCGGCGGCCCGGCGCCGTTCCCGCAGCCATTCGTAGAAGACGATCTGGCCCTGGTTCGTCAACTCGCGTTCCTCGAGAAACGCTCTCGCTTTTTCGAACTGCGCGGCATCGAGGGTCTCACGCTTTTCAAGAATCACGAGCAAGCCGCCGTCGCGTGTGCCGATGTAGTCGCTCACTTCCCCGGGTTTCAAGCCGCTCGCGCCTTGCTTGATGTATTGCATGTCGGGACTTTCCTCTTTGACCTCGGTCTTGGGCGCGGGGGTGGCGCCAGGCGGAGTATCGACGAGGGCGAAAGGTGGAATCTTCTCCACTTTCACGCCGGCCTGGGCGGCGGCGTCCGCCAATGGTTTTCCATTCTTAAGCTCTTCCCGCAATTGCTGCGCGACCTGGGTCGCTTTCAGCGCCGCCGTCGTTTGCAGGTTTTGCTTTTTCAGCGCCTCGACAATTTTCGGCCGCGCTTCCTCGAGGGTGAGGGGGCGGGCTGGGTCGATCTTTACCAGATGCTCGAGCACAAAACCGTCCGGTGTCTGAATGGCGTCACTGTTCGGCGATTCGTTCGTTAGGGCAAAAGCGCTCTGCACCAGGGTTGGTTTGCCGGCCAGTTGCGGGTCCGGCGCGGCCTGGGAAAACTCCGTCGTCTCTTTCGGCGTGAGCTGAAACTTCGCCACCACCTGGTCGAAACTCGCGTCCTTCGCCTGCAGGGCATCGGTGAATTCGTTCGCCTGGTCCGCCAGTTTTTGCAGAACGTCGATCCGCGGCTTGCCGGTCAATTTCTTCTGCTCCTCGTTCAGGCCGAATTGGACGAAGCTGATCTTTCGTTTCTCTTCCGACTGCAGTTGCGCCTTGTGGCTCTCGAAATATTTTGCGATCGCGTCGTCCTTCACGTTCACGTCCTTCTCGAAATCTTCGAAGTGAAAGCGCACCACACCCACATCCATCTTGGCATAGGCCTGCTCATAGTTCTTGCGCATCTCCGCCTCAGGCACGCTCACCCCGGCGCTGAGGATTTTCTTCAACTTCTGAAGCGCAATCTGGTCGGAGACGAGTTCTTCGATCTGCGCTTCGCTGAAGCCCATCGGGGCGAGGGCGTGATCGGTGAAGTCGGTGTAACGCGCGAGATCAAATCCGTTCTCGGTCTGGAAAACGGGCAGCGCTTTCACGCCATTCGCGATCTCGGTCGTGGTCGGCTCCAGGCCGAGCGCTTCGGTTTCATGCCGGAGCACCATCAGATTCCAGGAAAAGTTATCGTAGGCTTCCGTCTCGCTCTGCGCGCCGATGGTGAGTTCCTGGATCAGGTCGCGCATCCCGAGCTGGCTGCCAAGGCGAAGGAGCCGCACGTTGCGCTGGAATTCGTCCTGCGAAACGTTGCGGTCGTAGATTTTCCCGACCGTGCCGTTGCCCATCTGCGCGAAGTCGGCCTTATTCCAGTACCAGGAGAAAGAAATACAGACGAGGGCCGTGATGACGATCATCAGGACCTTGTGGTGTTTGCGCATTATCGTGATCATGAGATTGGACGGGTGAAGAGGCGGAACTTAGGGTTTCGCTCCGCAGCGGCAACTGATTTCTATTCCTGGGAGGTCGCAGGCGGTTCGAGATTGCGGCTGGCCTGGATGAAGCGCTCGACCTCGCCGACGTAAGTTTTGAAAGGATCGCCCATCACGAGAAAATCGTGGCTCTCGCACGCGATCGAATCCCAGTTGATGACGTAGGGGCGTTTTTCCTTGCGAAAGATCGCGACCGCGTGGGCGCGGCCATTCGCACGGGTATCGGCCGGCGGAGTGAAGGTAGCGTCTTTTTGCCTGACGAGATTGTTCCATTCACCGATGCGCTTGGCCGGCTGCAGACCGAAAAAGAGGCCGCGGGCCGGGTCGATGTTGTGATATTCGAGATCGAGACTCTGCAGCCAGGGGTCGTTCCAGGAGAGATTTTCCTCCGTTATGAAGGTCTCGAGCAGCCATTTTTTGCTGATCCAATCGACTCCGCCGATCAATGCCTCGGGTTTGTGCGGCAGAGCATCGAGCGTGTAACGCCAGCTCTCGAGCAGCCAATCGGTTTCCTCGTCCGCGCCCCCCAGATGTTTTTGCGCGAGGGCGTGCAGGCGCCATTGCACATCGAGCGCCCCGATCGTCTCGCCGTTCTCCAGTTCCACGATCCAGCGCAGCGCCGGGTCGCGCGAGATCTCCCGCGTCGCCTGGACTGCGTCGAGCAGCGTCAGGTCGTTAGGCAGGAGGCCGTTTTCGAGCAGGGTGAGGATGCAGGCGGTCGTCCCGATCTTGAGCGCGTTCGCGAAGGGGCTCATGTTCGAGTCGCCGATGAGCAAATGCAGCCGCCGATATTTCCGGTAATCGGCCAGCGGCTCGTCACGCGCGTTGATGATGGCGCGATTGAACTGCACCCATTGGTAAATATCGTTCACGATATGATCGGCTCGCTGGCTGAGCTGGAAATCGATCGCTTCCTCCGCGGCCGGCACTTCGAAATCGAAGGCGAGGGGATTGGCCTGCCCGACCCGGCCGGCGCCAGTAAAAATCTGGCGGGTGGCGAGGAAAGCGAGGAGCGCGCCGAGCGCCGCGGGAGTGAACTGCGCCTCGCGTTTCATCAGATAATTCTCATGACAACCGAAGGTCGCGCCAGTGTGGTGGTCGATGTTGTTCTTGATGAAGGAAACGCTCTCCGCCGCGCCTAACGAGGCGAGCGCGGAATGGAGGAGCTGATCGCCCGCCAGGTCGTAGGCGACCATGTCGCGCAACTGCCGGCACTCGGGCGAGGCGTACTCGATGTGCCCCATATCGAGATAGATCCGACCGCCGTTGCGGAGAAAACCGCCGTTGCCGGGTGGCTCCTCGTAATCGCGGTAATGCAGGTCGATCGCACCGGCGTGCATTTTGCGGAAGAGATGATTCTTCACCCGCACCGGCCAGGCGTCGCCGTTGCCATGCGCCGCCTCCCCGCTCACGAGGCAGCCGTATTCGGTCTCGATCCCTGCGATCCGCTCCATCCCCTTCGATCATCCGACACACGCGCGACGTGGACAAGAGACAATGCGAGGCGCAGTTTCCCGGCATGAAACCTTTCCCTGCTCGCAGTCCGGCTGAGAAAGTCGGCGGGCTGGTTTACTTCGGCCGGATGCTCGACAAGATCCGCGCCCATGCCCGGGGCGAGTTGCCGCCGGAATACATCGACAAACTCGGGCGCGGCTTCGACGGCCGCTGCCTGCGCTTTCTTGGGGTAAACTACGACGATTTCGTTGAGCGCGTGATGGAGGGCGGAACGGACGAGGAAATTTGGGCATGGACCTTCGAGCGCGGACGTAAACCGTCCCAGGAAGACATGGAGAACTGGAACGAATTCCTGCGGAAGTGCGGCTGGAGGGATGCGATTACGCCCACGCTCGAGCGCCGCAAAAGAGAAAGCGGGCTGCAAGACCGCGCCGATATCGAGACGATGTTCCAATTCATCGACGCGGACGAGGGCCGATTGTAGACGCGTCCCTCTGGGACGCGCGGGTCTGCGCTGGATTTTTCGAAACGACGCTGACACCCGCGCTTCGCAGAGCGAAGCGTCTACAATTACCGTGCCTGCTCGCCGACCTTGTTAGGCGGTGGTGGCGGCTTCTGTTGGTAATCAATTACGAGCCAGACCGCCACGACGATCAGCACCACGATGATTGCCGCAAGGATTTGTCGCGCTCGCGTCGGTGCGGCGGCCTGCACCATCGCCGCTATTCCGAGAGCGTGTCGATCCGCTCGGCGAGGCCGAAATCGAGATCGGTTAGTCCACCCTTGCTGTGGGTGGAGAGAACAAGTCGCACCTTGTTGAAGCGAATATCAATGTCGGGATGATGCTCTTCGTCCTCGGCCACTTCGGCGACGCTGTTGACGAAATCAATCGCCTCGGAGAACTCGTCGAACTCGAAAGTCCGCTCGATATGCTTCTTCTCGAGTTCCCATTCCGGGATCTTTTTCAGGCGGTTTTTCAGCTCCTCCTTCTTGATTAGGTCGGCCATAACGGCAACACGAGTAACATCCCCCTTTGCTTTTGCAACGGGGAATGCGTGCAGGATTTTTCCGAGGTGGCCGCTGTTATTTCGGGCCCATCAAAGCCCGAGGATCTTGCGCAGATTTTTTGCCGAATCGAAAACCTCGACCGCGCATTCCCGCGCCTGCCGCGAAAGCGTCTCCCAATCGTCCAACACGCCGCGTGCGGCCGCAGCCGCCTCGGCGGCGCTGCGGATGAAGAACATCCCGCTCCTTGCCGGAAGATATTTTGCCGCCCCGGTATCTTCCGTGATGACCGGCCGTCCGCTGGCGAGGAAGGCCGCGGCGCGATCGCTCACCCAACCCGTTCGCCAGCGCACATCGACCCCCTTGATCGCGGTAAATTCAGCCGAAGCCGAAGCGAGATAGCGTCGATATCTGGCCGGAGTGCGCGCGGCCTGGTGGGGCGAGGTCAGCTGCCATCCGAGGTTCGTTAGGCGTGTCCTTTCGGGATCGTCCGGGTTGAGGTTCATGGCCAGCTCCCAGCGTGCTTGCGGGACGCGCACGGGCAGGTCGAGGTAAGGCGCGAAAGCGTGTTGCTTCGAGAGATCGGGGAATTCGCCGTCCACCTCCACGCTGCCGTTCCAATACCATTGTCCGATGGTGGCGAACTTCGGCCGACGCGGGCGCGGCTGCGGCCGCAAGAGCCGGGTATCGACGAGCGGGAAAAAGGTGCGCCAGGGAAGGGGCGACTGCGGCAACTTGCAGTCGGCGCCATTGCGATTGAGCCCAATCGTCCAGAATTCGTGGTGATGACTC
>JBDTCM010000176.1:0-2584 GCA_039923575.1 Chthoniobacterales bacterium | reverse complement strand
CTTCGGCTCCTGTTTCGGCGCGCTCTCGGCGTAGTTCACGAGCGTCTCGCGGCGCTCCACTTCTGGGAGCGTCTCGAAGAGCTCGATGATGTTTTGCAGCTTCTCGGGATACACGGGAGGTAAATGTCCCATAGATTCCACGGATGGAAAACCGCGTCCGTAATTCAGGCGTCCCGCCTGACAGGTCGCGCGGGCGTCTCGCCTGCGCTAGCCGAACCACCAGGCAGGCGAGACGCCTGCTGGACCTGACAGCCGAGACGGCTGCGTTACGCGCTCTTCTCGATCGGGGCGCCGACCTTGTTGCCCCACTCGGTCCAGGAACCATCGTAATTGCGCACCTTGTTGTGTCCGAGCAGGTAGGTGAGGACAAACCAGGTGTGACTAGAACGCTCGCCGATACGGCAATAAACGACGGTGTCGACTTCCGGTTTCACGCCCGCGCCTTCGAAGTAAATCTTCGCCAGGTCCGCGGCGGATTTGAAGGTGTTGTCGTCGTTGGTCGCAGTTTTCCACGGCACGCTTTTCGCGCCGGGAATGTGACCGCCGCGCAAGACGCCTTCCTGTGGGTATTCCGCCATGTGCGTGATCTCGCCCTTGTATTCGCCGGGGGAACGCACATCGATGAGCGGCTTTTTCGCATTGCTCTGCGCGAGCGCTTCATCGGCAAATGCGCGGATCTCCTTGTCCATCCGCCGCGCTGGCACGGGATATTTCGTGGCCGGATATTTCGCCACCTCGCGCGTCATTTTGCGGCTGTCGGCTTTCCATTTGTCGCGACCGCCGTTGAGAATCTTCACCTTCGTGTGCCCAAACAAGCGGAATGCCCAAAGTGCATAGCAGGCCCACCAGTTGGCTTTGTCGCCGTAGAAAATGCAGGTGGTGTCGGGCGTGATGCCGTTGCGACTGCAGAGCTCGGCGAATTTATCGGGCGCGATGTAATCGCGAATCACCGGGTCCTGCAGATCGGCTCGCCAATCAATGTGGACTGCGCCGGGAATGTGGCCGGTGTCGTAGAGCAGGATGTCCTCGTTCGATTCGACGATGCGGAGATCCTTGTCGTCGAGGTGTTGTTCGAGCCAATCGGCGTCAACCAACGCCTCGGGATGCGCGTATTCCGTCGGGTTCGTGTTCATGCTGCAATGTACGAACCGGACTTGCTCGTTCGCAAGCCGTTTCGCAATCGCCCCGATCCGCCTCCAATGAGAAGACTTGTAACGGACTTCTCCGATCTGGTATGACGTGCTCGCAAATGAAAACTGCGACTAAACCCAAGTCAGCGAAGGCCGGCAAAAGCTCCAAGTCGCGGCCCGTCGCCGCCAAAAAATCGAAACCGTCGCCGCCCAAGAAGGTGAGCGCTCCGCCACCCGGGCTAGAGTTCCGTGAATTCGAAGCGTTGCGTCGGCAGCTGG
This sequence comes from Chthoniobacterales bacterium, assembly GCA_039923575.1. GTDB lineage: Bacteria > Verrucomicrobiota > Verrucomicrobiia > Chthoniobacterales > UBA10450 > Palsa-1392. Next base: position 1,175 of record JBDTCM010000176.1, on the reverse strand, counting down.
ATCTATCGCTCGAGGAGTTGAGCGATCGCCTGGGCCTCTCGCGCGCCACGATTGTGAAACGCAAAGCAACGGGCCGGCTCACGCCCGACGAATCGGGCAAGGTGGTGTGCTTTGCGCGATTGCTTGGGCACGCGGTCCATCTTTTCGGCAGCTTCGAAGAAGCGCGGCAATGGCTCAAGGCGCCGCAGCGCGGTCTGCATGGCGCGGTCCCGCTCGATTATGCGAAGACCGATCTCGGCGCGCGCGAGGTCGAGACCCTGCTCACCCGGATGGATTACGGGATCAAATCCTGAGTCCTGCGCAAATTCGTTAGGCTATTGAAAAGCGCGACCGTACTGCGGCGGGGCATCCGGTTTTTGGTGCAGCGGGCGAGCGGCATTGAGCGGCCAGTAGGGATGACGCAGAAATTCGCGCGCCATCGAGACGAGATCGGCCTGGCCGGTGCGGACGATCTGATCCGCCTGCTCGGGACTGGTGATCATGCCGACCGCGCCGGTCGCGATCTCCGCCTCGCGCCGGATTTGCGCCGCGAAGCGCACCTGATAGCCGGGGCCGATCGGGATTTGGGCGGACGGCACACTGCCGCCGCTCGAACAGTCGATCAAATCCACGCCTAACGACCTCAATTTTTTCGCGAGGGCGACGGAATCTTCGCCGCTCCAGCCGCCGTCGGTCCAGTCGGTCGACGAAATGCGGACGAAAAGCGGATATTTTTCCGGCCAAACTTTGCGCACGACCGCGGTCGTTTCGCAGAGGAATCGGGTGCGGTTCTCGAACGACCCTCCGTATTCATCGGTGCGCTGGTTGCTGAGCGGGGAAAGGAAACTGTGCAGCAGATAGCCGTGCGCGGCATGGATTTCGACCACCTGCGCGCCCGCCTTGAGCGCGCGCTGCGCGGCTTGCGCAAAAGCGGCGGTGATTTTCTCGATCCCGGCGCGATCCAGTTCCTGCGCCGTTTGATAACCGTCGTCGAATGGGAGCGGGCTCGGGGCGAAGATCGGACTCCAGCCGCCCTCATCGGTGCCTAACGGTTTCCCACCTGTCCACGGCGCGCTCGTGCTCGCCTTGCGACCGGCATGCGCGAGCTGCATGCCCGGGACGGCGCCCTGCGTCGCGACGAACTGGAAAATTCGCGCCAGCATTTCCACGTGCGCATCTTTCCAGATCCCAAGATC
>JBDTCM010000175.1:0-4006 GCA_039923575.1 Chthoniobacterales bacterium | reverse complement strand
GGCGGGGGCGGAGGTCGCGAAATCGTCCGTCTCTTCAGCCACGGCCTCGACCAGACGGCTTTGCCGTTGCCGGGAACGCAGGCGGTCGATCGCCTTGTGCCGCGAAATCATCACCGCCCAGGTGAAGAGGCTGCTCCGGGTCGCATCGTAAGTCGCGGTGCGCTTCCACATCTGGACGAACGCTTCCTGGAGGACGTCCTCCGATTCCTTCTGATCATGCAGGATAGCGTAGATCATGGAGAAAAGACCGGGAGCGAACCGGTCATAAAATGTGGCGAAAGCCTGCTGATCGCCGGCCTGCATTTGCCGCACCAGCTCGGCCTCGGCTTCATCAGGCACACGGGGCTCGCGCCGGGCGACCTTGTCGGGCGCGGCGGAAGCAGGCGTAAAATTGGAAGGTTGCGTCGCCAAGTCGGGCGAACCTGCGGGTGAAATCCATCGCGGGCAAGACGTGATCGGTCAGTTGATCTCAAGTTTGAATGACAAATCATCATAAATGGTTGCGACCGTGTCGTGCTCGTCCTCGTTCTCCTCCTCGTCCTCGAAATCCTGCAAATCGAGGACGAGGACGAGTAGGAGCAGGAGGAAAAGCGCTGCCTTTCATGTCGCATTTAAGACGCGGGCGGAGCCCTGGCAGATGCATTTCGGACCAGCAATCGGAAGTTGACAATTCGGGGGCCGTGCGATTGAATGGCCGTCGGTTTGCCTCCTCGATCGCTCCCGTTCGAGGCTTCCCGGTTCCGCTCCCCCGCGCGACGCAGGTCTGCCCGGCAAACACTTTTTTCTAAACCCCATTCCATGGCGGGACACAGCAAATGGTCGAAGGTCAAGCGCGCCAAAGGTGCGCTCGACGTCAAACGCGGCACGCTCTTCAGTAAGTTCTCGAAGGAGATCAGCGTGGCGGCGCGCCTCGGCGGCGGCGACCCGGCGGGCAACGCCCGGCTCCGGAGCGTGATCGAGATGGCGCGGGCGCAGAGCATGCCTAACGACAATATCGAGCGGGCGATCAAACGCGGCACGGGCGAGGGCCTCGAGGCGCAGCATTACGAGGAAATTGTTTACGAAGGCTACGCTCCGGCCGGGGTGGCGGTGATCGTGGAAGCCACGACCGACAACAAGAACCGCACCGCCGCGGAAATTCGGCGCATCTTCAGCAAGAACGAGGGCAACCTCGCGACGAGCGGGAGTGTCTCCTACATGTTTCACAAAAAAGGACAGATCACCGTCCCGCGAGATACGATTGCAGAAGAGCGCCTCTTTGAATTGGCGCTCGAAGCCGGTGCAGAAGAGTTGACAATCGAGGAGGAACAGTATGTTATTCTCACTTCCCATGATCAGCTCGATGCCGTAGCTGAGGCGCTCAAACAGGAGAGCGTCACCATCGATGGGCAAAAGTTTACTTTCATTCCCGATACGACTGTCCAGGTCGTTGACGAGGCAGTTGCGCTCCAGGTTTTGCGCCTCTGCGATAGCCTCGAAGACGACGACGACGTTCAAAACGTCTATTCCAATTTAGATATCCCTGAAGAGCTGCTGGCGAAGTTGCCAGCCTGAGAACTGCGAGCCGCCACCCTATCGTGTCGTCTCGACCAAAGCCGGTTGCAATTATGAGCGAAGAAATGGAAAAACAGCCTGCACAGGCTACGAACGCCCCTTTCCGGAGGCGCCGTCCGTCGCGCCGTCGTGGCGGGCGTCGCAATGATTCGGAACGCGCCCCCGGCTCTTTCAACAGTTCCGGTGGAGATGGAAACTGGCCAGCCGGATCGGACATGCTCGAGCAGGATCCCTCCGGCCGCGTCGTGGCGACGGACGAAAACGGAGAAAATCGGATGTCGGACGAGGAGCAGAACCGTTCCCAGAGCGGCAGCCCAAACGGCGACCAGGCGCCCCTCGAACCGGAGTTCGGCGAAGGCATCATCGAAATCTCCGGCAAAGGCTTCGGCTTTCTGCGCGATGCCAAACGCAACTTCGTCCAGACCCCGCAGGATATTTTCGTCACGCCCGAAATCGTGCGGCGCTTCCAGCTCCGTGACGGCATGTGGGTTTACGGCGAAACCCGCCGCGGCAATCGCGGCCCGCAACTGACCCGCCTGCTCAAGATCAACGACGACGAGCCGCCCAAGTATCAGGATCTCCGGCCCTTTGAAGAACTGACCACGATCAACCCGGATCAGCGCATTAAACTGGAAACGGTCCCCGAGCGCTTAACGACGCGGATCATGGATTTGATGACGCCGTTAGGCAAAGGCCAGCGCGGCCTGATCGTGGCCCCACCCCGCACCGGCAAGACGACCCTCCTCCATCACATCGCGGACGCCGTCGTGAAAAATCATCCGGAGATGAAACTGATCATCCTCCTCGTCGACGAACGCCCGGAGGAAGTGACCGATTTCCGCCGCTCCTGCCCGACGGCCGATTTGATGGCGAGCTCGAATGATAGCGACATCAAGAGCCACACCCGCATCGCGCAGCTCGCGATCGAGCGCGCGAAGCGTCTGGTCGAAGCCGGCAAAGACGTTTTCATTTTGCTCGACTCCATCACCCGCACGGCGCGCGCCTTTAACAACGCCACCGGCGGCGGTGGCCGCACCATGAGCGGCGGCATCGATGCCCGGGCGATGGAAATCCCGCGCAAGCTTTTTGCAGCCGCGCGCAATACCGAAGAAGCCGGCAGCCTCACGATCGTGGCCACCGCCTTGATCGAGACCGGCAGCCGAATGGACGAGCTGATCTTCCAGGAGTTCAAAGGCACCGGCAACATGGAGCTGGTCCTCGATCGCAAGATCAGTGACCTGCGCATTTATCCCGCGGTCGACATCTTCCTCTCCGGCACCCGTCGTGAGGAGCTGCTCCTCGAGGCCTGGGAGCTGGAGAAGATCAATATGATCCGGCGCGGTCTGGCCGGCCATAAACCGGACGAAGCCATTCAGCGTCTGCTCATGTTCGTGAAGAAATTCCCGACCAACCGGCAGATGCTAAAAGAGATTCCGGGTTAAGCGCCCGCGCACGTTTGCCCAAAGACGTCCAGGAAGTGGAGTGGGAAGTCCTCCCGCCGGAGGAAAAAGAAAAGCGCTCCGAGCTCGAGCCGCTCTTCCGCTGGCTCGCGCTCATCATGGACAACTTCCTGCGCGTGCCCGGAACCAACTTCCGTTTCGGACTCGATCCCATCATGGGATTGCTCCCCGGGCTGGGCGATACCGGCTCTGCCATCATCTCAGCCATGGCCTTGATCGCCGCGGCGCGGCGTGGACTTCCGAAAATCCTCCTCGTCCGCATGTCGCTCAACATCCTGATCAACGAAGCGGTCGGCATCGTCCCGGTCCTCGGCGACGCCTTCTCCTTCTGGTTCAAATCCAATGCGCGCAATTACGATCTGCTGCGGAAGCACACCGCCGCGCCGCGGCGTTCCACGACCAGCGATTGGATCTTCGTCGCGGGCATTCTCGGCGCGCTGTTCCTCATTCTCGTCGTTAGTCTGGCCTTCAGTTTCTGGCTGCTTTACCAGATCGGGGCGTTGTTCACGCGCCGATAGCGGAGGGACGCGCTTCCGCGCGTCCAGGACATGCGGAAGCATGTCCCTCCGGATGACTCACTCTCCCAGGTAGCGCAGCCGGAGCGAGTGAATGACTTCGCGGGCGCGTCCGTAGGGCGCGCGAAAATCGTCGATCGTCGCGAACCGCATCCGCCGCGCAAACTGGTCTTCTTCTTCGCGGGTCGTCGGCAAGGTCGAGACGCTGCGATTTTGCCAGCGGCGCAAGACCGATTCGCATGTGCGGAGGAAGTTGTAGGCGCTCTGCAGACCACGCGCGTCCCGTTTTTCCAGGATCTTCTTCGCCGCCAGTTTCTCGATCGCCACGGAAAAATTCGGTTCCCAGATGCGCTGCCGCATTTGCAGCGCCTGGACCAGGAATTCGGCCTCGATCATGCCGCCAATCCCGGTTTTGAAGTCGAAAAAATCGTTTCCGCAGCCGCGCTCGTTGGCGACCCGGACGAGCATGCCTTCGAT
>JBDTCM010000174.1:0-3758 GCA_039923575.1 Chthoniobacterales bacterium | reverse complement strand
ACGAGGATTTTTGGGAAAGCAGGCTGGCGACGCCGGGCCGCGCTGCCCTGGGGATGAACGACGAGGACAGGACAAGGCGCATGGCGCACGACGCGCTCGGCCGTGCTTCCGAGGGCGAGATGTTTCAATCCCGTCCGCCCGCGTGTCGCCGTGACGATCAGGTCGACCTTGAGTTCGCGTGCGAGCCGGCAGATCTCCCGGAAGGGCCGGCCCTTGCGCGCGTGCACGTTGTCCCGCCGGATGACGGCGGCTTCCTTTTTCGCGACGCTTTGCAGATGCGATCGGACCCGGCGTTCTACTTCAATTTCCGGCACGATGAGCGGCAACACCGCCATGCTCGAGAGCGGGTAATCGGCGGCAAAGACATGCACCAGGTGCAGTTCCGCCTCAAATTTTTCGACGAGCGGGAGGGCAAAGGCGAGCGCGGCGCGCGATGGCGGAGAGAAATCGAGCGGAACAAGCACCCGGCGAAGCGCGAATTCCGGGGCGCGACCGCCGCGGGGGTTGGTCCGCCGCGCGGGGGATTTTGGCTGCGCTCTCGTTTTTGCGGTGAGAGCGCGGATTTTCTCTTTCATAATGCAACATGAGCCTGGGCCCCCGGCGTCCGCGGCGTTTGTTGCGAAAAGCGGGCCGTTTCTTGGCCCGCGGTTGACGACTCGTTAGGGCAAGTCTCCGGCGAGCCAAGAAATGACCGTTAATTCGCAAAGCGTGCGCGGCGGAGTTGCAGGACAGCGCGATAAGCTGAATGATGAAGGAACCAGAAAACTCAGGTCGATCCTTCGCGATCGCTTCCCCAAAAATGAAGGAAACAAAAGAATCGTCCCCCGAAACGCTCGAAGTCCGCGTCGCCTCGCATCCCTTCTTCGAAGGGATGGAAGCGGCGCACCTCAAGGTGCTGACCGATTGCGCGATGGCGAAGAATTTCGCGGCGGGCGATTACCTTTTTCGCCAGGGCGATTTCGCCAACCGGTTTTACCTGATCGAACAGGGCACGATCGTGCTCGAAGCCCTCGACAGCGAGGGCAAGGCCGTCGTGGTCGAACAGGTCGGGGCGGAGAAACTGGTGGGCTGGTCCTGGCTCTTCCCGCCGTATCTCTGGCACTTTGATGCGCGCGCGACGGAGCCGACGACCGCGCTTTTTTTCTATGGCACGATTCTGCGGGAAGCTTGCGCGAAAGATACGTCGTTAGGGTTTGCCCTTTTCAAACGGATGAGCCAGGTGATGGCGGAACGTTTGCAGGCGGCCCGGGCGCGGTTGCTCGCGCGCTACTCTCACCCGGACGACGCCAGCGCCGCGCGGCGGGATTGAGGCAGTGCCTTCGCCTAACGAGATGCCGGTGGCACCGACGGCGCTCCTCGAGCGCGGCCCGAGCGCGCCGCATCCTGGTTTGCGCCCGAACCACCGCGCGATGTTTCTGCTCGCGCTCCTTTGCGGCCTGAGCACGCTGGGCGGGTTTCTCCTGCACCCATTCGCGTCCTTTCTGGCGACAGCGCTTTTCGTCGTGGCCTACCTGAGTGGTGGCTGGTTCGCTTCAATTCAGCTCGCTCCTGCGCTCGGCACCGGAGACCGCCTGGCGGCGGGAGAACGGAGACTGGGTCGAGGTTCCAGCGGATTCGTTAGGCATCGACGATGAGCTGCTGGTCAAGCCGGGCGATCTCTTTCCGGTCGATGGTGAAGTGATCGAAGGAGCGACCTCAGCCGATGAGTCGGCCCTGACGGGCGAAGCGCTGCCGGTTTCGAAACGGGTCGGCGATCCGGTGAGCGCCGGCACGGTCAACCTGGAAGACCAGGGATTATCTCGTTGTGCTCCTGGCTGCCGCCTTCATCGCAACCTTCGCGTTGATCATGGGCCGGGCCGTTTTCAAGAGTAAGTAATCTCTCGCCTCCCGTTTGTGCCCGCGCCATGCTCCGGGCCTGGTGCGGAACTCGCCGACGGCGCGGAAGAAAGAGACTGATTTCGCCTTTCGGGCGGACGAGTTCGTCGTCGCCGCCGGCGAGTTGATCGCCTTCGAGAAAGAAGCGGGCGCCGACCCGGGTAAGATCGATCACTTCTGGATCACGATCCGCGCCGGGAATTTCGGGTGGCTGCGGATTTCGATCAGCACCTGGTCTTTGAAACACGCGGCCGACGGTTTCGATCCGCGCATGCAGGTGGGTATTTTCCCATCCACCTGGTCGGAGCTGCCGGCCAGCGGCGTTTTTCCCTCAGCCGGGCTAAACTACGCCGATTTCGAACACGCCAGCCCGATCGCGTTTCGCGAAATGGAACGGCCAGCGCTGGAGGAATTGCTCACGGCCAAGTCCCGTCGCGCCATTTTTGTGGAAGCGTGGGGCGCGCTCTATTTGCGCGACCGTCTCGGCATTCATCAAGTGCACAGCCGGCGCGCCAGTTGCAGCGTGCGCAGCGATTACGTCGGGCGCGACGGCGCGGTCCGATTTTTTTACCGGGAAGATTCCGAGGCCGAAATGCTTCTCTTCAAGTATTGCGGTCAGGTCTGAGGCGAAGCAGTCGCAACCAGTTCAGGACAACGAGCACGGTGCTGCCTTCGTGACCGACCATGGCTCGCAGCCTAACAATCGCCGCCCGACGCTCGCGCCGTCTCTTGCCAAATACTGGACGTTTTTTGCGCGCCGCCTGGCGGCAGTGGCGCCATGCGCGCGAAACTAGATTTTGATGATCTTGGGAACGGCGACGCGCGCCAGCTTGGTGAACTCGTCCACCGCACTGTTCGCGCCGGAATCAATCAAGCGGAGCAAACCAATTTCCAGGGCCAGATTTTTGCCCTTGAGCCGGATTGCACTCAGGCCGGTGGTGCCGCGGAGAGCGATTTTCGGCATGAGCGCAGCCGCCTTCAAGGGTGCAAGGGAACGCAGGAGGGTCTCGATCGCGCTGATTTCCGCAATGGTGCGGGGACGGACCTGATGTTCGCGGCAAATCGCGTCCGTCATGCGTCGCATCACGAAAGCGTTCGGCAATTGCAGGAGGCGTTCCTGATGCAGCTCGGAAACATCGACCACCCGGCGTTTGGCCCAGGGATGGCGAGCGTGCACGATGAGCGCGAACTGATCGGTACAAAGACACTCGTAGCGCAGATTGGGTGAGTGCCGGGTAAGGAAACCGAGGCCGACATCCATCTGGCCTTCCTCGAGCGCGGTCTCGATGTCGGTCGAAGAAACTTCTTCGACATTGAGACTGACTCCGGGATGGGTGGAAGCAAACATCCCGAGCAGTTGCGGCATGAGGGCGACGTTGAGGATGGGGACGACGCCGAGGTGGAGCGCGCCCCGCATTTGCCCCGGCTCGATCGTTAGTTCCTGCAAAAAATTTTCGACCTGGCGAAGGATAGCGCGGGCGTGCTCCTCGAAGATTTGCCCGGTGGAAGTGAGGAGGATGCGCTTGCCGCGGCGTTGGAAAAGGTCGACCCGCAGAGCAGTCTCGAGGTCGCGCATTTGCTGGGAAATATTGGGCTGGGAAAGACCGAGCCGATCGGCCGCGCGGCTGAAGCTGCCCGCCTCGGCCACGGCGAGGAAATAGCGCAGGTGCCGGATTTCAAGCGGATCATGAACCATCCCGAGGAGATTGCGCGTGCGCGGGGCGGCTGGCAACGCCGGAGAACGATTCACAAGGATTTCTCTTCCATAAACACGACTTATTTTCCTATCGATCGCGATCTCGTGGCTTGGAGTGAGCGGCGCCGGATGCAGATAGGCACCGTCGCCCGCGCATCTCGATTCGCCCCAGTACTTGAAGAAAAGG
>JBDTCM010000173.1:0-6073 GCA_039923575.1 Chthoniobacterales bacterium | reverse complement strand
GCCAATAATTTTGTGAATGTGTTTTGTTTCATGTTTATCTTTGGTTTGGTTAAACGGAAGATTTCCGTTGTGTCTCTGTCCGACTTGTCCCAGTCGTTGTTTATTCATGTTCAATTCGTAACCGGATGGACCCACGGTTGCATCGTGAGTTGATCGCACCTCCTATCCTTCATCGATGCAACCACTTCCCGGCTTTCGTGATTTTTTGCCTGACGACTGTGCTGTCAGAAACGCCATCTTCGCGCGCTGGCGCGAGGTCTGCCGTCGCTACGGATTCGTCGAATGGGACGGCCCCGTCCTCGAACCGACCGAGCTTTACAAAAAAAAGAGCGGCCCCGAGATCGTCGCGCAGCTTTTTAATTTTACCGACAAAGGCGAGCGCGAAGTCGCACTCCGGCCTGAACTCACGCCGACGCTCGCGCGCGTCGTCGCCGCGCATGAGAGAGAATTTCGCAAGCCGCTCAAGTGGTTCTCCATTCCGCAATGTTTCCGCTACGAAAAACAACAGCGCGGCCGGTTACGCGAACATTACCAGCTCAACTGTGACATCATCGGTGAAACCTCGCTCGCCGCCGATACGGAGTTGGTCGCGCTCAGCATCGATCTCCTGCGCGCCTTCGGTCTGACGGAAAAAGATTTCGTCGTCCGGGTCAGCGATCGCGAATTCTGGAGCGATCTTTTGCGCGCGCATTCGGTGCCGGAAGAGCGCTGGAGCGAGTTGCTACAGGTGATCGATAAGAGCGAGCGCGAGCCGCGCGAGAAAACCACCGAGCGCCTCGGGCATCTCGCTCCGGCGGTGCTGGACGTGCTCGACGGCGGCGGCAGCAGCTCGCGCCTTGAGCAACTCGTGGCCGAGTTGCGAACGCGCGGACTGGCCGATTTTGTGAAAATTGACCTCTCGATCGTGCGCGGCCTCGCCTACTACACCGGCGTCGTCTTCGAACTCTTCGATCGCTCCGGAAAATTCCGCGCCATCGCCGGCGGCGGCCGCTACGACAATCTCATCGAACAATTGAGCGACGGCGCCGTCTCCCTGCCGGCGGCAGGATTCGCTCTCGGCGACGTCGTGCTCGGCGACATGATCCAGGACGTGCCGACGGCGCGCACGCGGATGGCCGACTTCGTCCGGCAGGGAAGCGCGCTCGACCTTTATCTCGTGATCGCGAAGGAGGACCGGCGGCCCGACGCGCTCGCGCAGCTGCAGCGGCTGCGGGATGCGGGTTGGCGAGTGGACTACCCGCTGACGCCGGCAAAAGTCGGCAAGCAATTCCAAACCGCGGAGGCGATGGGCGCGAAGATCACATTGCTTTTCGGCGATGAGTGGCCGGCCGTGAAAATGAAAACGCTCGCCACCCGGGAAGAAGTGCTCGTCCCGCACGAGGAAGTTTTGTCGAGACTGGAAAAGGCGCTCGCCCGCTAAGCCTTAACCAACTTGCGAGTTGGCGCGCTTCGCACACAATGACAGGCCGCTTTCGCCACCATGTATCGCACCCACCACTGTAACGCCCTTCGCACCGCCAACATCGGCGAACAGGTTTCCCTCGCTGGCTGGGTGCATTCCCGGCGCGATCACGGTGGCGTGATTTTCATCGACCTGCGCGACCGTGAAGGCCTCACCCAGGTGGTCTTTCGCCCGGAAGAAAACGCCGAGGCGGCCAAGGCCGCGCATCATCTGCACGACGAAGACGTCATCCAGGTGGATGGCCGCGTCGCCCCGCGCCTGCCCGGGACGGAAAATCCCAAACTGGAAACCGGCGCAGTCGAGGTGCTGCCTGCGCGCCTCACGATTCTCAACCGCGCCGATCCCCTTCCCTTTCCGCTCGACGGCGAGGTGAGCAACGAAGACCTGCGCCTCACCTACCGCTACTTCGACCTGCGCCGCCCCCAACTCACGCGCAACCTGCGCCTGCGCCATCGCGTCACGAAAGCGACCCGCGATTATCTCGACTCCCAGGGTTTCCTCGAAATCGAGACGCCGATCCTGTCGAAGAGCACCCCAGAAGGTGCGCGCGATTTTCTCGTTCCGAGCCGAATTTTCCCGGGAAAATTCTACGCCCTCCCGCAGGCGCCGCAGCAATACAAGCAGCTCCTCATGGTCGGCGGCGTGGAAAAATATTTCCAGATCGCGAAATGTTTCCGCGACGAAGATCTGCGCGCCGATCGCCAGCCCGAGTTTACGCAAATCGACATCGAAGCGTCATTCGTTAGGCCGGACGACCTCTACGCCCTCGCCGAAGGAATGCTCGCCGCGATCTTCAAGGCCTCGCGCGACATCGACATCCCGACGCCGTTCCCACGGCTCACCTACAAGGAAGCCGTCGGCACCTTCGGCAGCGACAAACCCGACCGGCGCTTCGGCCTGCAGCTCGTCGATTTCACCGAAGAGTTCCGCGAGAGCAGCTTCAAGGTTTTCCGGAGCACGATCGATAATGGCGGGGTGGTGAAGGCGATCAACGCCAAAGGCTTCGCCGGCATCACCATCGGCCAGACCGACGAGATGACCGCGATCGCGAAAAACTTTGGCGCCAAAGGTCTCGCCTTCATCAAGATCGAGAACGGCGAATGGAAATCGCCCATCGTGAAGTTCTTCACCGATGCCGAAAAAGCCGCTCTGCAAAACAAGCTCGCGCTCGAGGAAGGCGACCTCGTTTTCTTCGCGGCCGACAAGTGGGACATCGCCTGCGAAGTGCTCGGCCGACTCCGGTTGCGCGTCGCCGAGATCCAGTGCCTGACGAAAGACTCCGAGCAGCTCGACTTCCTCTGGGTGACCGAGTTCCCGCTTCTGCAACACGACGCCACCGAGGACAAATGGAACGCGGTCCATCACCCTTTCACGCGCCCGCACGCCGACGACCTCGGTCTGCTCGATGAGAAACGCTACGGCGAAGTGCGCGCCGAAGCCTACGACGTCGTCCTCAACGGCGTCGAAATCGGCGGCGGCAGCATCCGCATCCACGAGCCCGATTTGCAGGCCAAAATGTTTTCCGTCCTCGGCGTGAGCGAGGAACAGCAGCAAATCATGTTCGGCCACCTTCTCCGCGCCTTCCGGCTCGGCGCGCCGCCCCACGGCGGGATCGCCTTTGGCCTCGACCGGCTCGTCATGCTCATCTGTGGCGAGCATTCCATCCGCGAGGTGATGGCTTTCCCGAAAAACAACCGCGCCCAGGACCTGATGTCGCAATCGCCGAGTGACGTCGATTTGAAACAGCTCCGCGACCTCGGGATCAAGCTCGCCGAAGAGAAGAAGTAACTTTCCTAACCGGTCCGGCCGAGGGAGCCGGAGATCCGCTTTTCACTGGCAGTCCCGGGAGCGCTTCTGCTTAAACTTCGCGCAGTGAAGAAAGTTGTCATAACTGCAGTCGCCCTTGGCGCAGTCCTCTGCGTCGCTGTCTTTTTCTTCGCGGTCTACCGTCTCACCGGCTTCGTCACGGGGAGGCGCGCGTTTCAGCAAGGCTACGCCGCGATGGAGCGCGGTGAGTATAAAAAAGCCATTCCGTTCTTCACCGACTCCGCGCAAAAGCCGAGCGCTCCCGCCTGGCGTGCCGCCGCCTTGGTCGACCGCGGTTATTGTTATTTTCGCCTCGACCAGCGCGACAAGGGCGACAAGGCGATCCCCGATTTCACGGCCGCTCTCCAGCTAAAACCCGATGCCTTTGCCTTCGAGGAGCGCGCCTTCGCCTACGAGCAGGCTGGCCGGTCGGACCTGGCCTTTGCTGATTACGAGAAAGCGCTCCAGTTGGATCCGAACCTGGCCGCCGTCTGGTATCACAAGGGTGTCTACTACGAGAACGCCGGCAACTATCAAATGGCCCGCACCGCTTTTCGTGAGGCCATTCGTTCCTTTCCGGATTATGCCGACGCCTACGTCGAGTCAGGTTACTCCTCCGGCCGCCTGCACGATCGCGACGGGGCCATTTCCAGTTTCGACGCAGCGATTCAGATTAACCCCGAGAGTGCCAACGCCTTTTCCGCCCGGGGAGTGTTCCGTCTTGAGGAGCAACAGTATGATAGCGCCATCGCAGATCTGACAAAAGCCATCGCGCTCGCCCCGAAGACCAAGCGTCACTCCTACGCACGCGCTATTGCCTATGAAGATACAAAAAGATACAGCAACGCCATCGAGGATTTCACCCGTGTGCTGGAATTGGATCCTCGCGACGAGCTGGCATGGCAGCGGCGCGGAATGACTTACCGCAGGTTGAAAGACTATCCGCGCGCCCTCGCCGACTTTACCGAACTTATCAAGCTCACGCAGTCGGCCGACGCCTACAACGATCGGGCGCGCACTTACGCTATGACCGGCCAATACCCGCTCGCTCTGGCTGATTACGAAGAGGTTCGCCAAACGGCTCGGGGCGCGGTGAAGAGCCAGTCGAAATCGATGGCGTGGTTTCTCGCTACTTGTCCCGACCCAGCTTTCCGCGATGGCGCAAAAGCCGTCAAGCAGGCAACCAAGGCATGTGAAGACAGTCGCTGGAAGAACTCAGGCAAGCTCGACACCCTGGCGGCGGCCAAGGCGGAAGTCGGGAAATTCGACGAGGCCATTTCCTACGAACAAAAAGCCATAGCTCTTTTGAGCAAAGACTCTGAGATGGGAAAGCAGTTCGACAGTCGCCTTGCCTTATATCAGGCGCACAAGCCTTTCCGTGATGAGATCGGCCGATAAGTCTTGCTTCCTATCCAGGGGTTAGAACTTAAAGGCGAAGAAAACCGCGCCCACGATCAACGCGTAGGAGACGAGGTAATTCCACTTCAGCGGCGAGTCGAAGAGCACGAAGGCCACGATTGTGAAGACGACCAGCGTGATGCATTCCTGCAGCACCTTGAGCTGCGGGACGGTCCACTCATAGGAGCCGATGCGATTCGCCGGCACATGGAAGCAATACTCGAAAAACGCCAAGCCCCCAGCTCGCCAAAATGACCAGCCAAAGCGCCTGATTCCTGAACTTCAGATGTCCATACCACGCCAGGTTCATGAAAGCGTTTAAAATGGTGAGAAGGACGATCGTTTTCATGCGAATAAATCGGACGTGAGCCGGTGGTCGGGCGGATTGCTGGCGGCTTGACCCCCTGCGAGAGGCCGTTTTCGGGGGAATCGGCGCCATTCCTCCGGGCGGCGGAATCATTTACCGGCCCGGGAGAACCATTCTTCGGCGCGGCAAAACCATTCCGACGGACGGGTAAATCATTCCGCGACGCGGGAGAATCGTTCCGCCGGACGGGTAAATCATTCCGCGGCGCGGGAGAATCGTTCCACCAGACGGGGAAATCGTTCCGCGGCGCCGGAAAACCATTCCACCGGACGGACAAATCGTTCCGCGGCACGGATAAATCATCCCGACGCGCTGGAAAATGATCCTCCCACGCCCCCGGGCGCACCCGGCCACAGCGGTAGCGCGACCGCCGACCACCTGCGGAGCCGTTTTTCTTGAATCCAAAGCGCAACCCAACCGCATCTATTTAATAGAAGCCATGGAAACTACCTACCCGACACCGCCGCCGCTCCCCGCCCCAGCCCTCACCAACGTCCGCACCTGGGCTGCGCTTTGTCACGCCAGCGCCCTGCTCGGCGTCTTCCTCCATTTCCCCGGCCACATTCTCGGGCCGCTCGTCGTCTGGCTGATCAAGCGCGGCGACTCGCCCGAGATCGACGCGCACGGCAAGGAAGCGCTCAACTTCCAGATCTCGATGCTCATCTACGAGGCGGTCGCCCTGGTCTTTTGCCTGGTCCTGGTCGGCTTCGTCTTCCTCGCCATCCTCTGGATCCTGAACGCCGTCTTCGTCATCATCGCCGCCATCCAGGCCGGCGACGGAAAATTCTACCGCTACCCGATGACGATCAGGTTCATTCAGTAAGAAGTGCGGATTGCCTTAACGATAGGCTTCGCGGCGATGGCGGACGAGCTCGATGGCCACGATCAGAACGCTATCGTCGACCGTGTAAATGATCCGGTAATCGCCCACACGAATGCGAAAAACATCTTCGCTTCCCTGTAGCTTCCGACAACCGGACGGGCGCGGGTTCGTCGCTAGAGCGTGTCATGCACTTTAGCATCTTCATAAATGAGCGTGG
>JBDTCM010000172.1:0-6849 GCA_039923575.1 Chthoniobacterales bacterium | reverse complement strand
ACCTTGTTTCATCGCGAGCACGAACTCATGCAGGAGATCACCGGCATGCGCGCTGACCAGGGTTACCCCGAGAATCTGGTCACTTCCTTTTTTCGTTAGCACTTTGACGAACCCGGCCTCCTCGCTTTCCAGAACGGCGCGATCGACCTCATCGAGCGGGACCGTAAAGAGGTCATACTCGACATTCTTCTCCCGGGCGGCTTTCTCGCCCAGGCCTACATGCGCAACCTCCGGTTCGGTGTAGGTGCACCAGGGCACGACCGATAAGTCCATCTTCTGGCGCAGGAAGGGCAGCGGCATGAGGATGTTTCGAATCACGGTGCGGGCGGTGAAGTCAGCCGTGTGCGTGAACTTGAGGCGATTGGTGATATCCCCCCCCGCGTAAATGTGCGGCTGCGAGGTCTGCAGATATTCGTTTGTCTTGACGCCGTGCTCGTCGTACTCGACCCCGGCCGCCTCGAGACCGAGCGCACGCAAATTCGGAGTCCGCCCGACGGAGATCAGGAGCGAGTCGGCCGTGACGGATTTTCCCTCGCGAAATTCGAGAGCGACTTTCCCATCCTGCTGCGAGACGCGGGTCGCGTTCGCATTCAGTCGCACGTCGATGCCCTCGGCTGCGAAACGTTCCTGCATGAATTCCGCCACCTCGCGATCCTCGGGTGGGAGGAGCTGCGCGCCCCGTTGCACAATGGTGATCCTGACGCCCAGTCTGCTCAGCGCCTGGCCGAGCTCGCATCCGATCGGGCCGCCTCCGAGCACGATCATGCTTTCCGGTTTTTTCGTCAGCTCATCGAAAACAGTTTCGTTGGTGAAGTAAGGGACCTTCTCGATGCCTTCGATCTTCGGGATGCGCGCGTGGCTGCCGGTCGCGATCACGAAATTCTTCGCCCGCAGTTTTTGTCCATCCACTTCCACCTCGTGCGGTGAAACAAAATGCGCTTCGCCCCGGAAGACATCCACGCCTAACGACTCAAAGCGTTCCTGCGAATCGTTCGGCGCGATTTTCGCCCGGCGCGCCCGCATCCGTTCGAAGACTTCGCCAAAATCATATTGCGGCTCCTGTTTTTTGAGGCCCCATTTTTGCGCCTCGCGAATGCTTTGGGTGAGACGGGCCGAGGAAATGAGCGCCTTGCTCGGCACGCAACCAAAGTTGAGGCAATCGCCGCCCATTTTGTTGCGCTCGATGAGCGCGACGCGCCCGCCCAATCCCGCGGTCCCGGCGGCGGTCACCAAACCAGCCGTGCCGGCGCCAATGACGACGACATTATACTTACCTGTTCCTTTGCTATCTTTCATGAAGTCATCAGTCCCGCGCGACCGTGAAAGATCGGTGGGCATCTTTGGTTCCGTGCGCGCGGCGGTTCTCGGCTGCGAGATCGTTAGGTGCCACTCCCCGCAGGTAACAATAAGTCAGGGCGAAATCCGCCCAAGTGGTGCGCCACGGCCCCAAGCGTTGAAAGCGGCGCGCGGACGAAGTCACGGGCGGTCGAAGCGTCACAACTCGGCCTGCGCGCCGCAGGCGGCGCGAGAAGTCGAGATCCTCGAACAAATCGAAATCCCGGAAGCCGCCAAGCTCTTGAAACAGCTCGGCTCGAACGAAAATGCCCTGGTCGCCCAAAAACCAGCCGCAGAGGCGCGCCCGAACTCCGGCCAGCGCGCAAGTCACTCGCAGCAGTCGCGAATGCGAATCGTAGCGACGCGCGAAGGCGCCGCCCACCACGCGACGGTCCTGCATCACCCGCTCAATGTTCTCCAGAGCCTGCGCCTGCTGCAGCGTGTCGCCGTGCAGAAAAAGGAGAACATCGCCCCGCGCTTGCTCTGCCCCGAGATTCATCTGCGCGGCTCGTTGCCGTCTGGCACTGGGAACGACGCGCGCTCCGTGCGCCCTCGCGATGATCGCGGTCTGGTCGCTACTGTTGGCGTCGACCACCACGACCTCGTGGCAGGTATCGACCCCGGCTGCTGCGATTGCCTCGAGCGTCGCGGACACATATTGAGCTTCGTCGCTCGTGGGAATGATGATAGACGTCACCGGGAATGCCTGATTAATTTGCGCCCTTGGTCGGTAATCCAGCAGGCGTGTAATCCGTTGCGTTCCATGAGTTCGACGAAGCCTCGGCTCTCAAGATGTCACCGAAGTCATCATGCCAGGAGTGTCCGTTCTACAGTGGGAGATTCGAAGAGAAAAGTTATTCCAGAGTGCAGGCACGGAGGTGGTCGATGGCGCTGTCGTGAAGGACCGGTCTCGCACCGGAGCACACGTCACCAGATATATTTGGTCCAAACTCTCGCTCGTCGTGTATGCTCAAGCGCAAGGGAAAAGGCTGCGAGTCGCGCCGATCAGCTCCGAATCCGGATTCTTAGGATTTCGTTGCCGAGAGCGGCGAAATGTCGAGATTAGCGGCACTGGCTGACCGTCAGTACGCAACGAGTATCAATGTCCGGCCAAAAAACTTCGCAGACTTTACTTGGTGATTTTCGCACCGACAGGCGCATGCTCTTGCTTGTCGCCCTCGCCGTGCCGGTGGGAGTGATCAGTGCGCTGGTGGCGAAGGCGTTGCTCTGGCTCATCGCCGAAATTACCAATCTCGTTTTCTTCCAGCGCTTTTCGCCGGTTCTCGGCTCTCTTCAGCATAATCATCTCGGGGCGTGGGTGATTCTCGCGCCGGTCGTGGGCGCCCTCATCATTGGATTGATGGCGCGTTACGGCTCGGAGAAAATTCGCGGTCACGGCATTCCCGAAGCGCTCGAAGCAATCCTGCTCGGCGGCAGTTTGATTCAGCCGAAAGTGGCGTTGCTCAAGCCGATTTCCTCCGCGATCTCGATCGGCACCGGCGGCCCGTTCGGCGCGGAAGGTCCGATCATCATGACCGGCGGAGCTTTCGGTTCGATCCTTGCGCAGTTGTTTCACCTGAGCTCGGCGGAACGAAAGACGTTGCTCGTGGCGGGCGCAGCCGGTGGCATGTCGGCGGTTTTCGCTTCGCCGGTCGCGGCCACTTTGCTCGGAGTTGAGCTGCTATTGTTTGAATGGCGTCCGCGCAGTTTCATCCCGGTGACCGTCGCGTCGGTTGTCGCCTGGCTCTTACGCATTGTGCTCATCGGCCACGGCCCGATCTTTCCCATCACGCCTCATGCGCCCCTGGCCATCAGCGAGATCCTGATCGCGTGCGGGATCGGCATTGTCGTCGGCTTCGGCTCCGGATTGCTGACCTGGTTGGTCTATTTGTTTGAGGACGCTTTTTTGAAGCTACCCATTCACTGGATGTGGTGGCCGGCGATCGGCGCGGTCTTTGTCGGCATCGGCGGCTGGATCGATCCGCGCGTGCTTGGGGTTGGTTATGAATTAATTCACGGCATGTTGCGCGGCGAAATTCTTGGCGCTGCTTTACTCGGGTTAATGGTCGGCAAAGCTCTGGTCTGGTCGATCGCTCTGGGCTCGGGGACTTCCGGTGGCGTGCTGGCGCCGTTGCTCATCATCGGCGGCGCTCTCGGCGCCGGGATTGGGCAGTTCACGCCGGTTGGTGACGTCGGTCTGTGGGCGATGGTCGGGATGGCTGCAATCATGGGCGGGACGATGCGTTCGCCGCTCACCGGCATGTTTTTCCTTCTCGAATTGACGCACGACATTAATGCATTGCCCGCGTTGCTCTGCGGTTCGGTGGCTGGACTCGCCGTCACCGTGCTGCTCATGAAGCGCTCCATCCTCACCGAAAAACTGGCGCGGCGCGGTCAGCACATCGTGCGCGAATACAGCGTCGATGTGCTCGAGATGATGCGGGTGCGCGATGTTATGGAAGTGGACGTGCCGCTCATCCCGGGCACGACGCCACTGCCGAGATACGCTGCGCGGATCGCGAGCGGCGATCCGCTTGTTTGCACCTATCAAGGCACCTTGCTGGCGAACGAGAAAGGTGAGCTGGCCGGCATCATCACGCGAGGTGATGTGGTCCGCGCGTTCGATCGGTCTCGTGATGAAACGCTGACCGTTCTGGACGCAGGCTCGACGAATCTACGGCTGGCTTATCCCGACGAAACGTTGCACGACGTCGTCGCGCGAATGTTAAGGCACGACATCGGTCGCCTGCCGGTTGTCGAGCGGACGAACGAGAAAAAGGTCGTCGGCTATCTCGGCCGCTCCAGCATTCTCGCCGCGCGCGAACGTTATCATCGCGAGGAAGAACTACGGGCCCGCGGTTTCCGTTACAGCGATGATTCGGTCGCGCAGAAAGTCTAAGAGATCATCCGTTGTTTTGTCGGAAGCGGCTTGGAATCCGGTTAAAGAGCGTGGGGTTCTCACGATCGACTAGCGACGGATGGCGGCGACCCGGCTCATGCGCGGGGGGTGGAAAACAACCGTCCTGCTCGCTCCGAAAATCGATTTCATCGAGCTGCTGCGCCATCGGCCGGAACTCGCGCTCCGGATGCTTGCTTCGATGAGCCAGCATTTGCGCGTGCTCGTCGCTTTGCTCGACGATCTGACCTCGAAGGACATGGAGTCGCACCTGGCCAACTGCTTGCTGAAACGTTGTCCACGGCCTTTGCCTAACGACTCTGTCGTCATTCAACTGGACCGAACAAAGCGCGTCCTCGCCGCGGAAATGGGCAAGACGAGCGAAACCCTTTCGCGCACCATGGCGAAGTTTCGCGATCAAAAGCTGCTCCAGATTAAGGGCAAGGCGTTAACGGTGACCAAGCCGCGTGCGCTGCAGAGACTTCTGCAAACAAACCTCGGCGAATTGCAAAGTGGCCCCGGACGTTATCGCCAAATCGTGGAGGTATTTCGCCGGTCGAAACCAAAAGTAACCTTGAGATAAGTAAGTGCCGACAGCTTTTTCGGAGCTCAACATTTCTTCATAACGAAGGCTGTGCGGCTTGAGCGGCGAATCGGCTAGACACGCCGAAGTGCACGCTCGTCATCGACTCTGTGACATACCTCGGGAGCAGAAGCAGAATCGCGCTGACGGCGGAAGCGATGAATCAGGCTTCCGCCAGGTTCGAGTTCAACCATTCTTCGGTCGTCTCGACCGGTGAATCGGGCGCCCACAAGGCCGCGCGTTCCGGATGATAACGCGAGCCGATCGGCACCGAGTAATCATCCTCGTGCTCGTAATCGCGCTCGCGCTTGAGCATCTTGCGGAAAGTCATGATCGCCGGCGACGGCTGGTGCTCACTCGCGTAAACTCGACCGGCAAAAGCGTCGATCAGCTCGCCGCGATAGCGCTCGTGGACAAAGGTCGCAAAGGCGAACGGCTGTTCCCAGAAAAGGTCGACCATGTCCTCCAGGTTATCGATACCCTGCTCGCAGAAGCGCATGTGCTCGGCGAAGGGATTATCGTCCTCCCGCCGCTCGCCGCGCAGGTAGGAAACAACGCGCGGGATGGCGAACTCCGCTTCGCGCATGGTGGCGGAGAGTCCGAAGGAAAAGATCGGGTCGATAAAACGATGGGCGTCGCCGATGCAAATGAAGCCCTTGCCGCAGAACCGCCGCACCTGGTAGGAATAGTTCGGTATCACGCGCACCTTGTCGGTCAGCTCGTAGTTGATGATGCGCCGCGCGAGGTCGGGGTTAATCTGGGGCAGATAGTCGAGGAAGAACTCTTGCGGCGTTTGCTTCGCCTCGACGAACTTTGCCCGCGGCACGACCAGGCCGATGCTGGTCACTTCGTCATCGACCGGGATGAACCACGACCAGTGATATTTTTTCTGGTAGAGAATGACCGTGTTACCGGGCGCCATCTCGCCTTCCGTGCCCTCGTCGCGGAGCGCGCCTCGGACATGCGCGAAAAACGCGATCTGTTTGTCGTAGCCTCCGACATATTTCGGACCGGTGACTTTTTGGTTGCCGAGGAAAGTTGCCATCCCCGAACAATCGAGGACCACGGTGGACTCGATGTCCTCCATCCGACCGTCGGGACGGCGCATGGTCACGCCGCGCACCCCTCCATCTTTGCCGAGGAGCGCTTTGACGGCGCTGCCGCGCACGAGGTTGGCGCCGCGTTTCACCGCCGTCTCGAGCATCATGCCGTCGAAATCACTCCGGCGAACCGACCAGGTTATGCCGGGTTGCAGCTCCCAATTATTGTCCCGGGACGAAACCGGAATGAACCACGAATTTTTGCCGCCTTCACCAAGAACGCGAACGCCGTGCTTCACCGGATAACGTCGGTTGATCATCTCGTCCGCGAGGCCGAGCCGCCGGAGCACGCCGGCCGCTTCGCCGGTCATCGACTCGCCGATATGGAAGCGGGGAAACTCTTCCTGTTCCAGAATGATCGGTTTGATTCCTTCCTTGAGCAGAAACATGGCTGCGGCTGATCCACCAGGACCGCCGCCGATAATCAGGACATCAGTTTTCATAGTTTGAAAGGTGCGAGCGCGGATCCAGTCGTTTCTTTTTTTTGAGAGCCGCCCCGGATCAGTAACGCCATTGTTGAAGATCGCCGCGAAATAGTCAAACGATATTTGACTTATTGAATCGTTGCTGTCTGGTCTCCTTCCGGCATGAAGAAAGAAGCGACGATGTCGCCCCGAGCCAAAAAGGCGCGTTTTGGAAGTCGGCGCACCGAGGTAGTGGATCTCTTGCAACGCGGCGTGCACACGGTCACGGAGCTGGCCACCGAGCTCCGGTTGACGAATAACGCTGTGCGTTCGCATCTCCTCGCGCTGGAGAGCGATGGGCTGGTGCGTCGGAGAGGCTCCCAGCCGGGGACGCGACGGCCTCATGAACTTTATGAGCTGACGCTACGAGCACAGAAGTATCTGGCCCAGGCTTCCACCGCGACTCTCAGCGCAGTGCTCACCGCGATGAAAAACCTGGTGCCGGCCAAGGCACTGCCGGGATTGCTTGCG
>JBDTCM010000171.1:0-4288 GCA_039923575.1 Chthoniobacterales bacterium | reverse complement strand
CCAAACGCTGGGTGCCCGCGCTCGAGGCACCGTTGATCTGGCTGCTGTCGATCTTCGTCGTGGTGCAGGTTTTTCTCTCGATCCGGCAGGTCTATCGCCAGGGCTGGTTCATGAGCACGTTCAAGTTTTTCTTCGGCGGATTCATTTACCTCATCGTGCTCGCGGCTGCGCTCGCCATTACCGCGCTTGCGACCTTCGCTCTGCCCTAGGTCTCGTTAGGCGAGCAGGGTTCTCGCTTTGGCGAGGGCCGCTTCAATTTTGGTCGCATCGCTCCCGCCGCCCTGCGCTAATTCTGGGCGCCCGCCGCCCTTCCCGCCCACCAGCGGAGCGGTTTCCTGGATCAATTTGCCCGCCTGATAGCGCGAGGTCAGCGCTTTCGGAACGGACGCGATCAGCGCCACGCGCCCCTCTTTTTCACCGGCCAGAAAAATCGGTCCATCGAATCGGGTCTTGAGCGCGTCAGCTACCGCTTGCAGAAGCTTGCCGTCGGCGTCCGGCACGCGGGCGACACGGAAGGTGGCGCCGTCGCTGGCCGCCAATTCATTCGCGATCGCCGCGGCGCGACTTTGCATGCCGGCTTCGGCGGTCTTCGCGTTGGCCTTTTCCCAATCGCGCACTTCCGTTTCCATTTTCTCGAGATGCGCGGCGCGTTCCTCGATCGAGGCCACCATGGCCGCGCTGTTCTCCGAGACGGATTCGGGCAGGGGCGACAGGCCCGGCTTCTTTTTCAGCAACGCCTGAAACTTTTCCTCCTGTCCGCCCGCTTCGCCGCGCGCCCATTCGCCGACCGCGTTGCCCGCGACCGCGTCAATCCGCCGGATACCCGCCGCGATCGCGCCCTCGCTCCGGATG
Source organism: Chthoniobacterales bacterium (assembly GCA_039923575.1). Classification (GTDB taxonomy): domain Bacteria; phylum Verrucomicrobiota; class Verrucomicrobiia; order Chthoniobacterales; family UBA10450; genus Palsa-1392. The sequence continues at coordinate 3,436 of JBDTCM010000171.1, read as the reverse complement.
CGAAAATAGCCGATGTCGCCGGTCGTGCGGACGTGCGTGCCGCCGCAGAGTTCCATCGAGTACCCGTCCAATTCGTTAGGCACACCGCCGATCTGCACCACCCGCACCCGGTCGCCGTATTTGTCGCCGAAGAATTGCATGATGTCGGTGCGCTCTTTGGCTTCCGGGTAGGGAATCTCGCTCCACGAGACGGGCTCATTCTCGGCGATCTTCGCGTTGACCAATTTCTCGACTGCGCGCACCTGCTCCTTCGTGAGGGCGGCGCTTGAAAAATCAAAAGTCAGTTTCTCCGGCCCGACGTAGCTGCCTTTTTGCGTCGCCTCGCGGCTCACGATCTCGTGCAGCGCCCAATGCAGCAGGTGCGTGACGGTGTGATGGCGCTCGATCGCGGAACGGCGGGAGCGCTCGATGCGCAGGGTCACGTGCTCGCCGATTCCCGGCGCGTTTTCGCCCTCGATGAGGTGGATCCAGGTGTCGCCGGATTTGCGCGTGTCCGAGATTTTCCAGGAGCCTGTGTCGCCGATCATCTCACCGCGGTCGGCGACCTGTCCGCCCATCTCCGCGTAGAGGACGGAGTTGTTCAGGATCACTCCGCGTTTCGCGCCGACTTCCACGACCGCCTGCACGTCGGCGCCAGTGTGATCGTGTTCGTAACCGAGAAAGTTTGTCGGCTCGTTCGTCCCGACATCGGAGACCGCGATGACTTCCTTTTTCTGCGCCGAGCGGCCCCGCGCGCGCTGCGCTTCCATCAGCTTCTCGAAGCCGGCAACATCGACTGTGAGTCCACGCTCGCGTGCCATCAGCTCGGTCAGATCGAGCGGAAAGCCCTGTTCGTCGTAGAGCCGAAACGCGAACTCGCCAGAGATGGTCGTGCTCGCCGTTCCGGGGAGCGCACGCGACTCGCGTGCCTCGTCCGGCGACTCGCCGGACGACTGCGCGCTCTCAGGTGTCCAAAGCCACCGATAATCTTCCTCCGGTTGCGCGACTCCCGACTCCCAGGGGTTCTTGCAAATGTAGAGATGCTTCTCCTGCAGATCCGCTTCAGAGCGAATCAATCGATCGAATGATTCCTTCTCCCACACCGGTCCGCTTCCTCCTCGCGTTTTATTGATTCGATGTGCCGAGACGGACTTCATGTTCTGCAACAACTCGGTCAGCGAATAGAAGACGGGATTGTTGCTCGCATCCTGATCTTTGATTTGGGGTTCCAAGAGCAGATGAACGTGATCGGGCATCACGCAGGCGACATAGAGTTCGAAATGATTCCGCTCTGTCGGGAAGAGGATGCAGTCGAGGACGATGTCGCGCTCTGCTTCGGTGAGGGGACGGCGGTCCTGGGTGCTGAAGGCAACCGCGTACTTGCCCCACGGGCGCTCGAAATGGGGGAGGCGACGTTTCGAATAACGCGTTTGCGCTGCGGAAGATGTTTCCGGCGTGTCGCCGGAAACGGCACGCGAGTCGCGTGCGCTCCCCAGGCGAGCAGCCTCGCGCTCGAAGAGTTCGATCCCGCGGTCGAGCGTGCGGTTGAAGGATTCTTCTTCGCGTTGGAGCGTCTCCACGATCTGTTCTTGCTTCGCGCCTAGCTCGGGAAAAACAGCGCTCATGGTACGGACGAGTACGTCCACGAGCTTGTAGAAGAACGGCTCGTGGAAGCCTAACGAACGCCCGTAGCGAACCGCCCGGCGCAAGATGCGGCGCAACACGTAGCCGCGACCTTCGTTGCTTGGGCGGATGCCGTCGGCGATCGCGAAACTGAGAGTGCGGATGTGGTCGGCGATGACGCGAAAAGCGACGTCGATACGCTCTTGCTCGTCCCCTTCTTGCTCGCCGTGCGGGGTTTCTGTTTCGGAAGTCAGGCTTCCAGGCTGACTTCCGGGAAGAGTGCTGCCGTAATGTTTGCCGCTCAGCTTTTCGATCTCGTCGAAGATCGGGCGGAAGACGTCGGTCTCGTAATTGGAAATGATACCAGAGAAATCGGAAAAATTCTTCGTGCCCTGGATCATCGCGGTCACGCGCTCGAAGCCCATCCCGGTGTCGACATGCCGGGCGGGGAGGGGAGAGAAAGTGCCGTCGGGATTGGCGTTGAACTGGATGAAAACGAGATTCCAAATCTCGATGCAACGCGCGTCGCCGGCGTTGACTAACGAACCGCGCGTGTCGCCGACGGGGGTGAGGTCGACGTGCAGCTCGGAGCACGGTCCGCAGGGTCCCGTGTCGCCCATCATCCAAAAGTTGTCTTTCTTGTTCCCGTTGACGATGTGGACGGCGGGATCGAGGCCCGCCTTTTCGAAGAGCACTTTCCAATGGTCGTGCGCTTCCTGGTCGAACTCGCTCGGTTCGTCCGTCCCGGGCTGGTAGACGGTAGCGTAGAGGCGTTCCGGCGGGAGTTTCCAGCGCCTAACGACAAGTTCCCAGGCCCACTCGATCGCTTCCTTTTTGAAGTAATCGCCGAAGCTCCAGTTGCCGAGCATCTCGAAAAAGGTGTGGTGATACGTGTCGAGTCCGACGTCGTCGAGGTCGTTGTGCTTGCCCCCGGCGCGGATGCATTTCTGGGTGTCGGCCGCGCGCGGCGGGTCATAGGTCGGTCGCTGTTGACCGAGAAAAATGGGCACAAACTGATTCATGCCCGCGTTGGTGAAAAGGAGGTTGGGCGCGTCCGGGAGGAGCGAGGATGACGGCACGATGGTGTGCTTTTTCTCGCGAAAGAAATCGAGAAAGGATTGGCGGATCTCAGCAGAAGTCATCGCGGTGATTCTAGCGCGCTTCGCGCGCTTTTCATGTCCGGGGAGCGCTCGCCGCGGCGAGCTGTTTTTGGCGCCTCGCCGAAAACATCTTCGCGCGGAGAAAAAGTTCGCGAAGGCGGGGCGCCTCCGCCAGCAGGCGGGGCGCCCGCGCTCCCCAGGCGAAGAAGTTCGCCGCGGACGCTACTTCTTCTCTTCGTCGAGCTTCGCTTTGACGGCGGTCTCGATTTCCGCGTAGAGCGCGGGGTCGTTCTTGAGCACTTCCTTGGCGGCGTCGCGTCCCTGCGCGAGCTGGGCGCCTTTGTAGCTCATCCAGGAGCCGCGTTTTTCGACGATCTGTTTTTCCAGGGCGAGATCGAGGAGGGCGCCGGTGGAGGAGATGCCCTCGTTATACATGATGTCGAACTCGGCTTCGGTGAACGGTGGCGCGACTTTGTTTTTCACCACTTTGACGCGGGTGCGGTTGCCGGTGACGACGCCGTCGGTTTGCTTGATCGCGCCGATGCGGCGGATGTCGATGCGCACGCTGGCGTAAAACTTAAGAGCTTTTCCGCCTGGTGTGGTCTCGGGGTTGCCGAACATGACGCCGATCTTTTCCCGGATCTGGTTGGTGAAAATGCAGCAGGTGCGCGCTTTCGAGATGAGCGCGGTGAGTTTGCGCAGCGCGGCGCTCATCAAACGCGCCTGCGCGCCAA
>JBDTCM010000170.1:0-4247 GCA_039923575.1 Chthoniobacterales bacterium | reverse complement strand
AGGTTCGCGCCTGGGGGCGATTGCGAAACCCCTCGTGCCCATTGCCGGCCGGCCGCTCATTTCCTACACCATCGACGCCTTGGAACGCGTGGGGGTTCGCACCATCCACGCGGTCATGGGCGCGCAGAGCGAACGCCTGACCACTGAAATCGAGCCTCTCCTGCCTGCCAGCATGCGCTTGCGTGCGCTCGTGAACCGGGATTGGCAAAAGCAGAACGGCGTGTCCGTGCTTTGCGCCGAGGGGAAAGTCGAGGCCCCTTTTTTTCTCGCGATGGGCGATCATCTTTTTGACCCGGCGATCTTCGAACAGCTATTGCGGGAAGCGCAACCGGAGCGCCTGAATCTGGCGATCGATCGCAAGATCGGTTCCATCTTCGATCTCGATGACGCGATGAAAGTGCAGGTGGAGGGCGATCGCGTGGTCCGGATCGCGAAAGACCTGTCGGCCTATAACGCGATCGACACTGGCCTCTTCCTTTGCCCTAACGAACTCTTCGTTTACCTGCGCCGCGCGCAACGTGATGGCGATTGCAGCCTGGCGGATGGCGTCCGTTTGATGGCGGCCGATGGCAAGGTGCAGACCATCGACATCGGCTCAGCCTGGTGGCAGGACGTGGATACACCGGGAATGTACGCGCAGGCCGAGGAGCATTTCCGCCGGGCGGATCAGCGACCCGCGACGGCGGTCGCCCGGGCGAACGCAGACACGTCCGCGAGCGAGCTCGCCTCGTAAATCAGGGTCACTTTCGCAAAGACCTGTTCCACGGTGATGGCCTGCATGCAGAGATTGTTGCGACAAACCGACTGCCGGTTGTTGTAGGCGTTGACGCAAGGGCTGCACGCGATCCCGGCCCAGAGGACGCTCGCATTCGGCGTCTGCGCGGCGAAGAGGGCCGGCGTTTCCGGTCCGAACAATGTCACGACGTGGATGGGCGTCATCGAAGCGAAATGCGCCGGACCGCTGTCGTTCGTCACCAGCACCGCGCTCCGCTGGTAGAGCGCGAGCAGTTGGCGCACGGTGGTTTTTCCGGCCAGGCCAATCGTCCGGTCGGACCCGACCGTGTGCGCGAGCGCGTTGATCGCGCCGGCTTCCGCGGGAGCGCCGGTGAAAGCGATGAAGAGATCGGGATAACGCGCGAGTAATTTCCGGGCGAGCTCGACATAACGCCCCTCCGGCCAGCGCCGCAGCGGGAGCAGATCGCTCGCGTTCGGATTCAGGAGAATGAGCGGCGCGCCGCCGAGCTGCGCATTTTCGCGCTGGAGGAGCGCTTCGACCTCCGCGAGTTCGTTAGGGCGAGCGCGAAAGGTCGCAAAAGTTTGCTCGCTCGGGGGCATAAAATCGGACGCCGGCAGCAGCGCCGGATCACGCGCCAAGGTCTCGACCATCACCTCGAACATCTGGCTGGTGTGGAGGTGGGAATTATACCCCAGGCGATGGGTCATGAGATCGCCGCGATACGGTCCCTCATCGAAAAAAGTGTGAAAGCCGACCCGGGTTGACGCGCCCGTCAGGAAGGTCAGCAAAGCGGAAAAGCGGGTGAAGAATTCCATGTCGACCGCGGCATCGATCCCGATTTTGCGCGCGCGAAGGACGGCGCGGAGCGCACCGCGGGCGAGCGCCAACGGACTCTGCGTTCCGATCGTGATCACGTTCTCCTCCGGGATGATTTCCATCACGTCGAGGATGAAACGGTTGTCCTCGAAAACGACAAAGTAGACGTTCTCGCGCCCGACCAGCTCGACCGCGCGGCGGATGGCCGGATAGGCCAGAACGGTCGAGCCCTGTTCGGCGAATTTGACGAACAAGATCTTGCGCGGCCTCCACGCCAGCGCGCGCCGCCGCGGAACGATGCGCCGCACGGCGGTGAGAAGGGCGCAAAGCGGAATGCCCACCCACCGATCCGTGTGCTGCAAGGTGGCGATACCGACCGGAAGATCCATGTCCGCAGCAGATTACTCGTTAACGGGCACCGTTCATTCGATAAATTACGCCTTCCGGTGTGCGCGCGACCGCGTGATAGTCGGCCGCCAGCCGGCGCGCCAGCTCCGGGAAATCGCGCACCGGATAGTGGGCGTTTTTCGCCGGCACCTGGACGTCGACGACATAGACCGGCGGATGTTTTGCAAAATCTTCGGCGAAACCCGCCCAGGCTCCGGGCACGATCCACTTCCGGGTATCGATGCTGGCAATACTGCTCGCGCTCCAGCCGAAGACATAACCGGTGAGCGGAAAAGTCACGACATAACGAATGGCGGGCCGGCGTCGCGCCTCGAGATAAATACGCGGCGCCTGTCCCCAAACGAAAATCCGGTCGTTAGGCGCGGAATGCTCCTGGAGATATCTCCCCGTCGCTGAGGTTTGACGCAATGGAGCAAGCCCGCACCAATGGGAGATGGAGAATCCGACCACGGTCAGCGCCAGCCAGATGTAAGTGAACCGTGGCCGCACCAGCCAATGAAGCGGCTCTTTCCGACCGGACCAGAGCGTCGCGTAATAAGGCGCGGCGAGCAGCGCGAGCGGCGGGATCATTTGGATGTAGTAGTGCGGATAAAAGCGCGCGCCTGCGGCCGTGCCGATCGCCGAGGCTGCGGCCAGCCCGATGAGCCCGGCTCGTTCCGCACGCCGGCCGGACCAGAGATCCTTGTCCTTATCCCAGATTGCGAGAACCGCGCCGAGCAACAGCGGCAGGCAGGCCCCGACAAACGCCAGCGTGTGCAGGACCGCCTTCGTCCAGAAGACATGCGGAATGGAATGATCGGTGATCGTCCAGAAATAGGCCTCGCTCAGGATGTTTTGGGCATGCAGGACGAGCGCGACCAGTCCCAAGGTTCCGAAAAATCCAAGGGTGAGAAGCGTCGCTTGGATGAGCGACAGAAGCGCAGTGAGACCGCGGCTTTTGCGATAAGACGGGAGCAGCAAATAGATTCCGAGCGGGACCGCAGCGATGGCGGCGGGCTGTTTGAGAAGAAATCCGCTGCCCAAAAGCGCGCCCGCCAGCAGGAGCTCTGGTCGCAGCCGCGATTTGCTCGGCCGCAAAGCGAGCGCCCAAGCCCAGACGATGGGAAGGTTCATTATAAGCTCGCCGTTAAAAGCCAGATTTCTGAATTCCGCCCAGGGTTGAAAGATACTGTAGAGAAGGGCCGCAATCAGTCCGCACTCGCGCCCGAACAAATTTCGGCCGATCACATACAGACCGGCCATCGTGCAAAGCGTCCAACTCAGGGCGACCGCGTGCAGCGCCTTCCAGTTATATTTTCCCGCCAGTTCGAAGACCGCGGCGTAGGTCCAAAAGAGCAGGGGCGGTTTCCGTTCCACCGCGTCAACATACGGCCGGCCGCCGTCGACGATCTCGTTGGCGACCACGGAATAGGTTTCCTCGTCGTCGATCGCCTGCGGATGCAGCAACGCGGGCAGCCGCGTCACGATGGTGAGAAGAATCAGCCCCAGGACCGCCAGGCGAAACTGGCGTGGGCTCAGGAAGGGCGCGTCCATCGGCCTATCATTTCCTTTGATAAATAATCCCCTCAGCGGTTTGCGCTACCGGCCGGTATTTCTCCGCGACCAGCTTTGCGAGGATCGGAAAATCCCGCATCGGATGCAACTGGTCCGTGTCGATCTGGACATCGACGATGTAGGCGGGCGGATGTTTCGCAAAATCTTCCTCGAGGTTTTTCCACGCGCCCGGCACGATCCACTTGCGCGAGTCGAAGCCGGGGACAATGCCGCCGAAGAGATGGCCGGTGAGAGGATACGATTCGACGTAGCGGCTGGCCGGCCGGCGTCGGGCGTCGAGATAAATTTTCGCGGCCTGTCCCCAGACGAAGATCCTGTCGTTAGGCGCGGCGTGCTCGGCCAGATAGCGACCGGCCGCGGAGGTTTGCGGGAGCGCCCTCAGGTCAATCACATGTATGATCGAAAACGCGACCACGGTCAAAGCCAGCCAGGCTTGGGTCAAACGCGGCCCGAACCACCGGCCAGGCGCGGCGCGGTTTCCCGTCCAGAGTTGCGCATAGTAAGGGGCGGCGAGCAGACAAAGCGGCGGCACTAGTTGGATGTAGTAGTGAACATAAAAGCGGCCGCCCGCCGAGGCGCCTATCGCGGAGACGGCGAGCAACCCGAGGAGGGTTATCCGCTCTGCCCGTCTCCGATTCCAGAGGGCTCGATCGCGCGCGGCCATGATTGTGCCGAACACAAGCGGGAGGCAGGCGGCGGCAAAGGCCATGCTGTTGCGAAAGCCCTTGGCGAA
>JBDTCM010000169.1:0-8677 GCA_039923575.1 Chthoniobacterales bacterium | reverse complement strand
CGGTCTCCTCGCCTAACGAACATCCTGGCCTAACGAGGCCGCTATTGCAGCGCGTAGACTTCGACCAGGGCGACACCGGTGGTGCCGTTGACGCCACTAACGATGACGGTGTAGGCGGCTGGGGGTAGCGTCATGACGACGGCGGATTCGAAGTCGTTCGTCGGAGGAACGGTGGTGGCGATGATTTCGGCTTCCTGGGTGTCTTTCCAGTTGTTATTAAAGGCAATCACGGCGCCGTTGCCATCGTGCAATTCCAGGGTCGGATCGGCCAGTTTCCCGGTGACGGCGAGGGAAGGTCCGATTGCCCTGGCAATGACGGAGAGCGGATCGCTGCCGACGATGATGAATCCTCCGATCATGAGGTTGTCTCCGGTCTGGACCAAGCCGCGGGTGGAGATGTTGGCCAGCTTGGAATCGACCGTTTGATCCAGATCGTAAGCTTCCACCAAGGCGACTCCGGTGGTGGAATTAGTGCCGCTAACGATCGCCGTGTAGGCGCCGGGAGCGAGCGAGCTGAGAATGGCGGATTCCAGTGGGTTGGTTGGCGGGATGGTGCTGTCGATGATTTCCTGTTTGTTAGGCGCGTCCTGCCAGGTGTCATTGGAAGCGATCACGACACCTGCACCATCGTGCAGTTCGAGCGTCGGATCGGCCAGTTTGCCGATGACCGTTAGCGAAGGGCCGATGCCGCGAAGGAGGACCTTCTTCGATTGTGTGCCGGTGATAATGAATCCGCCGATGAGCACGTTGTCACCCGTCTCGACCCGCAATCGGGTGGAGATGTTGGCCAGGACGGAAGGAACGGTCATGGCGGCCTGGTCGCAGACGGAGAATTCGGAAGTGTTGCCCGCCGGATCGGTGGCCGTGGCTGTGATAATGCCGCCAATCGCGCTGGTCGACAGAGTCACAGAAAAACTGCCGTTGCCGTCTGAAGCGGTCGTTACCTGAGTGCTGCCGAGGTAGGTCTGGCCTTCGCCGTAGCCCGCAGGATCGCAGGCGGCATTGACGAAGAAATCGAGCGTGAACTGGGTGCTGGCGGTGCTATTGAGGGTTCCTGAAATATTGGCCGAGCCTCCCGCTATCGTCGCGGAGGTGATGATGGGGAAATTCTGCAGGTTGTTCGGACCGGTGTCGCCGTCGCCGGTGTCGTTAGGCGTGACGCCGTTGCCGCCCAGATCGATGCCGAGGCCGCCGTTCGAGAAGATTGAATTTCCGCGGATGGCAATGCCGGTAGGGGTGGTAAATTGATTGTCGACGATAATCCCGCCCTGGGCAAAACCCCCGCCGGCCGCGCCCGGATAATTGAAGGCGACAACGTTGCCCTCGCCGGCGTTTGCTCCGCCGATCGTCACGGCTTTGGAAGAGGCGTTCACCAGGATTCCGCTGTAGCGATTGCCGAGGGCACTAATTCCGTCGGCCTTTGTGCCGATTAAGTTGCCCTGCACAACGTTGTCACCGTCACTGCCCAGAAGGAGGCCGGGTCCGCCCGCGCCGCCATTGCCATTGGCGGAAATAATGTTGCTGGCCGCAGCGGTGGTTCCCCCGATGGTCGCATGGGAATCAGGGTAAGCCGGGAAGGGCGCGTGAAGTTCAAAGCCGCTGCCGCCGTTGCCGAGATCGAGCGTTCCGGAGAGGTCGGTGCCAATGCGATTCCCCCCACGATCACGACGCGAGCGTTGGTATAAACTCCCGCTCCATACATCTGTCCGGCGATGACATTGCCCGCGCCAGCGGCGGTTCCGCCGATGGTGAGGCTGTTGGTGGTAAAGGTGCTGCCATCCTGCGGGTAGGGACTGAAGTTAATGCCCTCCATGTAATTGCCCAAGGCGGCCGTGCCAGCCGCGTTCACCCCAATGAAATTGCCCTCGACGGTGACGCTGCCATTGTAAATGCCGAAGCGGGTGGAAATATTCCGCCTCCGGGCCTACCCCCGACGGTTGCCGAATACCGAGCCGGGACGCGATGGTACATCCTGCAAAAAACCAGCCCGGGCGGGAACTGGTCGGTTCAGGACCAGGGAACCGCCTCGACTGTTTTCGATCAGACCGAACGTTGGATGGGCAGCTCAGTCGTCGACAACGCGGGGAATCTGGCAGTCGGTTATTCGACCTCCAGCTCCAGTGTCTTCCCCTCCATAGCCTATGCTGGAAGACTGGCGACCGATCCGCCCGGGAATTTGTCGCAAGGCGAGGCGACGATGTTCGCCGGGACCGGCGTCCAGCTCGGAACAGCCAACCGGTGGGGCGATTACACCGCCATGTGCCTGGATCCATCGGACGATGCGACCTTTTGGTACACCAACGAATATTACAATACCAGTCCCACAACGGGTTTCGCCTGGAAGACCAAGATCGGCGCCTTCAAGTTTGCCGGCACCACCGCGCCCGCCCAGGGAACGCTCAGTGGAACGATTACCGCTTGCGATACGGGCGCACCGCTCAAGGACGCCCTGGTCATGGTGACAGGTGGTCCTTCCACGGGATTCTCCGCCGGGACCAAGTCGGACGGCACTTATTCGATGAACCTCTCACCGGGCTCTTACTCGGCCACGGTCGTCGATCCGGCCCACAATTGTAGCGCGATCGGACCGTTCCCAGTCACGATCACAAACGGGAACACCACCAGCTTGAATCAATGTCTGAGTGGCGTGGCCAGGTTCATTTATGCGTCCAATGCAGTCTCCTTGAGCGGTGGTAACGGCAACGGGATTATCGAACCGAACGAGTGCAACAGTCTTGATGTGACCGTCCTGAATGATGGTTGCTTGCTCGGTAGCGGCGTCTCGGCGGTGCTTTCCACAACCACGCCAGAGGTGACGATCAGCCAACCAAATTCGCCCTACCCGAATACGGCTGAGGCCGCTTCGTCAACGAATGCGACTCCCTTCCAAGTCAGCACCTCGGCGGCGTTTGCTTGCGGCACAACGATCAACTTCACCCTCACCGTCTCATTCGCCGGCGGGTCGTCGGTGTTGAACTTCTCGATCGTAACGTGCCAGGAGCCGCCCACCGTGGTTAATGGCATTTTGAATGCATCCGATACGGTCCAGGAAGGTCGCATGGGGCGGAATGCCATCGTGAGCGGCTGCGGAACGGCCAAAGTCTGTCCGAACATTTTCGGCAGCGGAAATCGGCGTTACGATGTCCTCACCTTCCCGAATGGACCGGGCGCTGCTTGCGTCACCATCACAACCACTGCACCCGGAGGGTCGACGACCACGCCGATCGTGCCGGTTGCCTACCTGAACTCCTACGTGCCTCCGGGTGTCGGAACAGGCGGGAACATCTGCATCAACTATCTCGGTGACCCCGGCGGCAGCCCGAACACCGTCAATAGCTTCTCGGTCGATGTCCCGGCTCTGGCCACCTTGGTGGTCGTGGTGCAGGACGCGAACCTTGGCCAGGCTGATTCCGCCTACACCGTCCAGGTCTCGGGTCTCGTCGGCAACGGCGTCGGCCCCGGCCCTTGCGTGACGAGCGCTAACCTGGTCAGCGCGGCCTCGCGTGTGACCCAGGGAGGAGCCGGTTCCTTCGACACCAACATGCCGCTCGCCGGTCCGTCCGGAATCGAAGATCGTATCGCCAGCAACTACACCGCTGTCTTTACCTTCGATGCTCCGGTGACTTCTGGCACAGTCAGCGTCACGAGTGGAACGGCTACGGTCGGTGCCATTACCTTCAGTGGTAACGAAATGAGAGCGGATCTCTCAGGTGTGGCCGATGTGCAAAACGTCGTCCTCCATACGGCGAACATCAACGGGGACGGACTCCCGCATGGTGATGTTCCGTTTGGCTTCCTCGCCGCCGATGTCAATAACAGCCGGGTCGTCGATAAGCCCGACACCCAGAGCGTCAAAGCCAATCAAGGGGCAGTCACCGCGGGTAACTTTCGCAATGACGTGAACGCTGATGGCACCGTCAATAAGTTCGACGGTCGGCAGGTCAACCTGCACAAGGGTAATTCCCTGCCTTAACGAAACTACGTGACCTATCGCTCCCGGGAGTCGTCCTACCCGACTCCCGGAAGCTCGCGAGAAAATTCTCGCATGCCGGGCCGACAGCGGCTCTCCCCTAACAACTCGCCGACGACTAACGAATCACCGTTTGGAAATGCGCCCCGTTGCGCTCCGGACACGACCGGCGGTCGGTGAAGTGGCGCTTCGAGCCTCGCGTGGCGTGCTGGTTGCTTGATATTCGTGGGGCCGCCGGTCGTTTTCTCCGCTTGAATTGCCTTCGGAACCACCGGAGGTTTTTTTATGCTTACCAAAGACGTTGAAGTCACCGCCGTCGCCGCGTCTGCAGCGAAAACTTCCGCGACGAAATCGCTCCAGATCTACATCGACGGAGAATTCTTCGATCAGGCCGACGCCAAGGTCTCGGTTTTCGATCACGGCCTTCTTTATGGCGACGGCGTTTTCGAGGGCATCCGCTTTTACAACGGCCGGGTCTTTCGCATGGAAGCGCACATGGACCGGCTCTGGGAATCGGCCCGCTCGATCTGCCTCGAGATCCCGATTTCGCGCGAGGAAATGGATGAGGCGCTCCTCGAGACCATTCGGCAAAACGATCTGCGCGACGGTTACGTGCGGCTGATCGTAACCCGTGGCGTCGGCAACCTCGGCCTCAACCCTGCGCAATGTAAGCGTCCCAGCGTGATCATTATCGCCTCGACCATCGCGCTCTATTCGGAGGAAACGTATCGCCGCGGCCTCACCGTCGTGACGGTGGCCACTCGCCGGATGGGACCGGCCACTTTAAATCCGGCGATCAAGTCGCTCAATTATCTCAACAACGTCCTCGCCCGCATCGAGGCCAATCTCGCGAACGCGGATGAAGCGCTTATGCTCAACGATGCCGGTAACGTCGCCGAGTGCACGGCCGATAATGTTTTCGTGGTGAAGCGCGGCCAGATCATGACTCCGCCAATTACAGCCGGCGCGCTGCGCGGGATCACTCGCTCCGTTGTCTTCGACATCGCGGCTGAGCTCGACATCGCAATCTCTGAGCCGGACCTGACCCGCCACGATCTTTACATCGCGGACGAAGCTTTTCTCACCGGCACGGCGGCGGAGGTCATCCCCATGATCAAAGTCGACGGCCGCAGCATCGGCGACGGAAAGCCGGGCCCGATCACGCAACGAACGATCGCGCGTTTCCGTGAGTTGACCCGCGCCACTGGAACCCCGATTTTCCCGGAGTGATCGGAGACGCACGTGGGGCAGGCGAAAGTCGGCGACGACGGCTGCTCGTTGAATCTTTTTCCCAAATTGTGGTCTAATTGAACAGCCATGCTTTGCGACGTTTGTAAATGCAATGATGCGTCGGTCTTTCTGACGCAGATCCTCGAGGGGAAAATGCAAAAGGTGAATCTCTGCGACGCCTGCTCGAAAGAAAAAGGGGTGCAGGATCCGACTGGCTTTGCGCTCGCCGATTTATTGTTAGGCATCGGCGCCGCCGAGGAGATCGAGAAAGGCGCGCCGACGCAGAAGTGCCCGATCTGCGGTTTCACCCAGGCCGATTTCAAGAAGACGGGGCGTCTCGGTTGCAGTGCCTGCTATCAGACTTTTTCTGAAGGTCTCGGCACCTTGTTGAAGGCCATGCATAAAGGCGTCGAGCATGTCGGCAAGCTCCCGGAACGCGCCGCCCGGCAGATGGAATTATCCGAAAAAATGCGCACCCTGAGCGACCATCTGGAGAAAGCCGTGGCGGAAGAAAATTACGAAACCGCTGCGACCCTGCGCGACCAGATCAAGCAACTCGAACATCAGTTGGCGAGCTAACGATGAAGTTTTCCCAAGTCATGTCGAGCGCGGGGGAATGGTTGCGCGGCGAAGGTCCGCATCACCAGGTCGTCGTCAGCAGTCGCGTGCGCCTCGCGCGCAATTTGCGCGAGCGCCCCTTCCCCGGCTGGGCGAAAAAGGCCGAACGCACCCAGATCCTCGAGCAGATCAAACCGCAGGTGGAAGAACTCCCGGAGATGCAGGATTCCTTTTCGGAGCTGCTCCAGGATCTTTCCGCCTTGGAGAAGCAGGTGCTGGTCGAGCGCCATCTCATCAGCCGCGAGCACGCCGCCAAAGGCATCGGCAGCGCAGTCGTCATGAATCGCAAGCAAACCCTCAGCATCATGATCAACGAGGAGGATCACCTGCGCATGCAATCGATCCGCTCCGGGCTGCAACTCAAAAGCGCCTTCAAGCTGGTCGATAAAGTCGACAGCACGCTCGAAGCCAAACTCGACATTGCCTACGACGATAAACTTGGCTATCTGACCGCCTGCCCAACCAACGTCGGCACCGGCATGCGCGCTTCGGCCATGCTCCATTTGCCCGGCCTCGTCTTGAGCGACCTCATCAATCAGGTCATCCAGGCCGTCAACAAAATCGGCCTCGCCGTCCGCGGACTCTATGGCGAAGGGACCGAGGCGATGGGCAATCTTTTCCAGATTTCCAACCAGACGACGTTAGGCGAAAAGGAAGAAGAGATCATCGCCCGCCTCACCAAGGTGATCGAAACCATCATCGATAAGGAGCACGACGCCCGCCAGGTTTTGATCCAGAAAAAGTCCGACACGCTCTCGGATCAGATCGGGAGGGCATACGGTGTGCTTACTTATGCTCATGCGATGACCTCGAAGGAGGCCCTCAATTTACTCTCAGTCATGAAACTCGGCGTGGATCTCGGTGCGTTCCCGGAAGATCGGCGATTGCCGGTCGACGAGCTCTTTATTGAAACCCAGCCCGCCCACCTGCAAAAGACTTCGCAACAGAAGCTTAACGCCGAAGAACGCGACTTTCTGCGCGCTCAAATCATCCGCGACCGTTTGAAACTCTTTCCTAAACCTGATATGGGTAAAGTGGCGCGGGAGCCTGAGGACGAATCGCCTCCCGAGCCTAACCACAATGAATAATTTCACTCCTCGGGCGCAGCAGGTTCTCGCGCTGGCTCGCAAAGAAGCGGATCGCTTCAATCATAATTACGTCGGCACCGAGCACCTCCTTTTAGGCCTGATCAAGCTCGGCCAGGGCGTCGCCGTCAACGTCCTCCAGAAAATGGGGCTCGATCTCGAGACCGTCCGCATGGAAGTCGAGAAGCAAGTCGGTTCCGGCCCGGAGACCAAGATGGTCGGCAACATTCCCTACACGCCCCGGGTCAAGAAAGTGCTCGCGCTCGCTGGAAAAGAAGCGCGCGCGCTCAATCATTCCTATGTCGGCACCGAGCACATCCTGCTCGGTCTGCTCCGCGAAGGCGAAGGCGTCGCCGCCCGCGTCCTGAAAAGTCTCGAAGTCGATATCGAGCGGACCCGAAATGAAATTTTGAAGGAGCTCGATCCAAACTTCACCCCGCCGGAAAACGATCCGGAAATGGGCGCCACCGGCGAGCCATCGTCGAAGAAAGACGTCAAGACGCCGGCGCTGCGCGCCTTCGGCCGCGACCTGACTGATCTCGCGAAGAAGAGCGAGCTCGATCCCGTCATCGGCCGGGTCAACGAAATCGAGCGCGTCATCCAGGTGCTCTGCCGCCGGACGAAGAACAATCCGGTATTGTTAGGCGAAGCCGGCGTCGGCAAAACCGCAATCGTCGAAGGCCTCGCCCAGGAAATCGCGAGCGGCAACGTGCCGGAGCTCTTGCGCGACAAGAAAGTGATCACGCTCGACCTCGCCCTGATGGTCGCCGGGACCAAATACCGCGGACAATTTGAAGAACGCATCAAGGCGGTCATGGATGAAATCCGTCGCTCCAAGAACGTCATCCTTTTCATCGATGAGCTGCACACCATCGTCGGCGCCGGTTCCGCCGAAGGCGCGATGGACGCGAGCAACATCATCAAGCCGGCGCTGAGCCGCGGCGAACTGCAATGCGTCGGCGCCACCACCCTGAACGAATATCGCAAATACATTGAGAAAGACGCCGCGCTCGAACGGCGTTTCCAGACCGTCAAAGTCGAGGCGCCGACGGTCGATGAAGCGATTCTGATTCTGAAAGGCCTGCGTCCGAAATACGAAGCACACCACAAAGCCAGGCTGACCGACGAAGCGCTCGAACAGGCGGTGAAACTTTCCGAGCGCTACATCACCGGCCGCTTCCTGCCTGACAAAGCGATTGACGTCATGGATGAAGCCGGCGCCCGCGCCCGCATCAACGCCATGACTCGTCCGCCGGACGTGAAAGAGATCGAGAAAGAAATCGAAGAGATCCGAGTCGACAAGGAAGCCGCGATCAAGGCCCAGGATTTCGAGAAAGCCGCCGCGCTGCGCGACAAGGAAAAGCAGGCCAAGGAAAAACTGGAGCGCATTCTGACCGAATGGCGCGAACAGCGCGAAGAGAAGGAAGTGCTCGTGACCGCCGAGGACATGATGTACATCATCTCGAAGGTGACCGGCGTGCCGCTCCAGAAAATGGAGCAGAAGGAAACCGCCAAGCTGCTCGCGATGGAAGTCGACATCAAAGAGCGAGTCATCGGCCAGGATGAAGCCGTCGGCGCGATCAGCAAAGCGCTGCGCCGGTCCCGCGCTGATCTGAAGGATCCTCGCCGACCGATCGGCTCCTTCGTTTTCCTCGGTCCGACCGGGGTCGGCAAAACCTTCCTCGCCCGCACCCTCGCCGAATTCATGTTTGGCGATTCCGACGCCCTCATCCAGATCGACATGTCGGAATACATGGAAAAATTCACCGCCTCG
>JBDTCM010000168.1:0-7140 GCA_039923575.1 Chthoniobacterales bacterium | reverse complement strand
GCCATGCGCGAACGGATTGCGGCGGCACTGGGAATCGAGGTCACGCAGGTTGGGATCAAAGCGACCACCAATGAAGGGATGGGCGCGCTCGGCCGCGGTGAAGGGATGGCGGCGATGGCCGTGGCGGGCGTGGAGCAACGCACCCCAGCCTAACGAATCAGAAGAATTTCGAATGGCGATCCGTTTTTTTAATACCTACTCCCGCGAGCTCGAAGAATTCCGACCAATCGATCCAGAGGGCCGCAAAGTGAAAATGTACACCTGCGGCCCGACGGTTTACAGCCACGCGCACATCGGAAATTTTCGCGCTTACATCTTCGAGGATTTGCTCCAGGGGCATCTCGAGCAACGCGGCTTCACCGTCGGGCGGGTGATGAACCTGACCGATGTGGACGACAAGACGATTCGTGGCAGTCGGGCGGCGGGTCTGCCCCTGGCCGAATTTACCGCGCCCTTTAAGGAGGCGTTCTTCCAGGATCTCGACACCCTTCAGATCAAACGCGCGAACGCGTTTCCCGCGGCGACGGAAGCGCCCTACATCCAGGCGATGATCGCGATGATCGAGAAACTGATCGCGCGCGAGTTTGCCTACCAGGCGGACGACAAGTCGGTCTACTTCCGGATCAATCGCTTTCCCGACTACGGTCATCTCGCGCATTTTGATCTTTCGGAGCTGCGTTCCACCGGCCGGGTGAAGAGCGACGAGTACGACAAGGAACACGTCGGGGATTTTGCGCTCTGGAAAGCGTGGGACGAAGACGATGGCGAGGTTTTTTGGGAAAGCCCATGGGGGCGGGGACGACCGGGCTGGCACATCGAGTGCAGCGCGATGGCCACGGCATTGTTAGGCGACGAGATCGACATTCATTGCGGCGGGGTGGACAACATTTTCCCGCATCACGAAGCGGAGATCGCGCAATCGGAGGGCTGCAGTGGGAAAAAATTCGTGCGCTACTGGCTGCATTGCGCCCATCTCCTAGTCGACGGGCAGAAAATGTCGAAGTCGTTAGGCAATTTCTACACCCTGCGCGATGTTCTGGAGAAGGGTTACACGGGCCGTGAAATTCGTTATGCGCTGATCAAGGTGCATTACCGCGTGCCGCTCAACTTTACCTGGGAAGGGTTGGAGGAAGTGCGCCAGTCCCTCGCTCGGATCGACGAATGGCTGCGGCGGCTTTGGGAAGTGGCGCGCGCGGGAACTTTGCAGCCGAATCGTCCGGTCGCGATCGAAGACGATAAGTTCTTCGAGGCGCTGGATGACGATCTCAACATCTCGGGAGCGCTCGGACATTTGTTTGAGCAGATCCGGGTCTGCAATAGCGAGCTTGATAGCGGGGTCGATTCGAGGCGCGCGCTCGCCTGGTTGGAATGGTGGGAAAAGATCAACCGGGTCCTCGCCCTCGAGGTGGGGCAGGAAAAGCCGTCCGAGGGAATCAGGCGGATGGCGGAGGAGCGAGCGCAGGCGCGGCTTGCCAGGGACTGGAAAAAAAGTGATGAATTGCGCGATGCATTGCAGGCGCAGGGCTGGGATGTGCGGGACACGAAAGATGGCCAGGTCATCACCCGGCGCGCCGGCGGCTAAAGTTGCCTAACGATATGCTGAGCGCCGCCGAATTCTTCGAACTCGACCACACCGCGCATTCGAAGCTTTTCGAGAAGGACAAATACGTCTGGGAAGCGCTCAAACAGATCCCGAGCTATTTGCAGTTTCGGCTCAAACCGGGCGTGCTCGGCGAGCTCGTCGGGAAGCCGTTCATCAGCGAATCGGTTTTTATCGGCCGGGGCACGATCGTTGAGCAAGGCGCGATGTTGAAAGGCCCGGCCTGGATCGGGGAAAACTGTCACATCCGGAGCGGCTGCTACGTCCGCGAAAACGTCATCGTTGGGAACGGCGTGGTGATGGGCAATTCCTGCGAG
Organism: Chthoniobacterales bacterium; assembly: GCA_039923575.1. GTDB lineage: Bacteria > Verrucomicrobiota > Verrucomicrobiia > Chthoniobacterales > UBA10450 > Palsa-1392. The sequence continues at coordinate 5,223 of JBDTCM010000168.1, read as the reverse complement.
TTCAAGAACTGCATCCTCTTTGACGAAGCGCAAGTGCCGCACTTTAGCTACGTCGGCGATTCGATTCTCGGCTACAAAGCGCACCTCGGCGCGGGCGTGATTTTGTCCAACGTGCGGCTCGATCACGCGGAAATTTCGGTGCTCGCGACCGACGGCCTGATCGCGACCGGACTGAGGAAATTTGGCGCGATCGTCGGCGATCGTTCCGAGATCGGATGCAACGCCGTGATCAACCCCGGCTCGGTCATCGGGCGCGATTGCATCATTTACCCCGGGGCAAATTTCCACGGGATTCTACCGGACCACAGCATCCTCAAGGTCCGCCAGACCACTCAGGTTTTGAGTCGTCGTTAGGCCGGGATAATTCAAGCTGCTGGCAACCGTTCCCTCCCAGAATCCGCTGAGACAGCGGACGCTACAACCGCCCGTCCATCATCCGCTGAGACAACCCCGAAGCTTCCAAGCTTCACCGCGCCAACCCGCAGCGAGTGCTTCTTCCGGTCTTTCACGCCACCGGTGTAGCGTGCGCTGTCTCAGCGCAAAGAACGTCCCGCTGCTAGAGGACCGCCGGCGGAGGCTTTTCTTTTTGCCAGCCGAGGTCGTAGAACGGGCGGGCAAACCAGGCGAGGAGCGGAGGCGCAAAAATTTCGCGCGCGGTCGCAATCCACTTTTCCGCGGAGCGGTTGTTCCCGTGCGCGTATTCCCAGGCGGCCTGGGCAAAGTAGTAGACGGGAGATTCCGTGGGAAATTTGATCTTCGCAAACGCAGCCTGGGCCGCCGTCTCGTCGTGGCGCGCGAGCGCGGCGATGAGGAGGCCATAGCGACTCCGTTCGTTGGGAATCAGAACATTCGTTTCGCTGGCAAGCTGTTGGTAGAGGGTTTCGGTCTCGGCGTATTTCTTTTCCCGGAGGCACAGATCGGCGAGATGCAGGCGCGGCGCGAAGAGAGCGGGTTCGACCTGCTGCGCCTCAGTGAAAGCCTTGCGCGCCGCGTCGAAGTTTCCCCGCTCGAGCGCAATCGCGCCGCGGAGATCGAGTGCTTCGCCGCTTTTCCCTCTCAGCTTGTCGCGCTCATCGAGTTTCGCGAGCGCGGCATCGAGGTGTCCGTTCTGGTAATCGCTCTGCGCGGCTTCGAGCAGATTCCCGACGTAGGGAACGGCGCCGTGAGTAGCCGAGAGAGTGAGGAGCAGGAGGCAAAAAAAGATCGGGCCGGGCCGCATGGCGGCACGCTTCGCGAAAACTCGCGTCGCGACAAGCGAAAGTGCGACCGGCGGATGGGCAGGGATTCGAACCCTGGTTGCCTTGCGGCAAACACGCTTTCCAGGCGTGCGCATTAGACCACTCTGCCACCCATCCGTTAGGCGCGCGTTGTTCTGTAGCGGCGCTCTGTGACCGTCGCACCCCCGGGCGATCGGCGCTCACAGAGCGCCGCTACAACTGCAGGCGGCGAAACAGTTCGTCGAGTGGCAGTTGAATGCCAATGTAAAATTCGCCGAAATCGGCGTAGGCCGCGCTCACCTCATCGAAGCGCATCTGGTAGACGATCGCTTTAATCTGAAAGGTATCGTGCGCAAAAAGGGTCACGCCCCATTCCGCGTCGTCGAGACCGGTCGAGCCGGTGATGAGTTGTTTCACTTTGCCGGCGTACTGGCGGCCGACGCGGGCGTGGCCGCCCATGAGCGTGCGGCGCTCCTCGAAGGGGAGCGAATACCAATTGCGTTGTTCGCCGCGGCGCTTGGTCATGTTGTAGAAAGAGACCACCGGCCAATCCGGCAGCGTCGGGTAGACCCGCTCGTGCCGGTATTTTTTCATCCGCTCCCGAAATTCCTGCATCCCGGCCTCAAACTCCGGCGTGCCGGGCTGGAGTTTTTGTTCGGTCGCGAGGGTCTGCGCGTATTGCTCGTCGCTGGTGGTGTATTCGCTCTCCTCGGTGAGAGAGAGATAACTGTAGACCGACACAAGGACATCCGCGCCTAACGACAAGGTGAGCTGTTTCTCGATCCGGTTCGCGGTCTGCAAATCCGGAGTCACGAGCATGAAGCCGAGATCGGCTTTGGGAGTGACCTGGCTGAGGGTGAGCAACTGCGTCGAGGGCAACGCGCGCGTTTCCTGCACCAGCGTAGAGAGAGCGATTTTGGCGGCGCGCTGCTCGGTCGGGTTAAGCAGCTGCCATTGGCCGTACTCGATCCGGTAAAAGAGATGCAGGCAATGCCAGCCATCCTGCGGGATGAGTGGCGCGGGCGTTGAATCCATGGAGGCAGTGTCCGCGCGCGCCACCCGAGGGTCAAGCAAACCGCGTTCGTTAGGCGTCGACCTTGGCCGCGCTCGGGAGATGGGCGAGGCAATATTCTTCGCCGTCGCGTGCGACCCGGAATTCCAGGCTCGGATTGGTCAGCTCGGTCGCGCCGCAGTTGGCGCAGCGGTGGAGGGACTCTTCCTCAGGGCGCGCACTTTCCTCAAAACGCTGACGCCGGCTCGCGACCTGCTGCCGTTGGCGCGCCGCGCGCACGAGGTCAGGACCGAAAAAGAGGAAGTAATTCGCAAAGGCCGCGACCAGCGCCATGCGGTAGGAGTTCGGGCTGCTCAGGAATCCGAGAATTAACAAGGCCGCCGAAACCCAGGCGAGCCATTTCACCTTCACCGGCAAGATGAAAAGGATGTAGATCACCTCATCGGGATAGAAGCTGGCGAAGGCGAAAAAGAGGGACGACGCGAGCATGGCGTTCGAAAACTGCGCCCCGAAGAGAACCGCCGCGATCGTGGTTCCGATCATTCCGACGAGGAAATAGAGATTGAGGCGAAAAGCGCCCCAGGCGTGTTCGAGGCGCTCGCCGATGAAGAAGAGAAACCACAGGGCCAGCAAGAGCCAGAGCGGTTGCATCATCGAGCCGGGCTGGCCGATGGAGCGCGGAATGAAAATGTAGGTCACCAATCGCCAGACTTCGCCCTTCAAAATGCGCCCCGGCTCGAGAGTCAGAATGGAGATGAACCCAGGATTGAGAAGGGCGAGAAGGTAAACCAGCGCGGTCAGCGCGACGACGATGCGGAGCAAACCGGGAATGGCGAACCGGCCGTAGCGGCGTTCGAGTGAATCAAGCAAACTCATCGTCGCGCACCGTAAAGGCGGTGTTGCGGCAGTTCAATGTGGGAGGGGCCTTTGTGCCCCGAGGAGCTGGGAGAGCACGACGGATCGCGGCACAAAAGCCGCTCCCACATTGAAACGAGCGCGGCCGATTGACACCCGAAGCGCAACATCTAGGCTCGGGACGGTGAGTGATCCCACGCCTAAAACAACCCCGCTTTACGACGATCACGTACGGCTCGGTGGAAAAATGATTCCCTTCGGCGGCTGGCTCATGCCGGTGCAATACAGCAGCATCATGGAGGAACATCAGGCGGTCCGGAAGAGTCTTGGTGTTTTTGATATTTCGCACATGGGCGAGCTGGTCGCGAGCGGGCCGGGCGCGGGCGAATGGCTCAACACGATGCTGACAAACAACATCGGGAAACTCGAAATCGGCACCGGGCAATACACCTTTCTGCTCAACGATGACGCGGGCATCATCGATGACCTGATCGTCTATCGGATCGAAGACGAAAAATTTCTGCTGGTCGTGAATGCGTCGCGAATCGAAGACGACTTTGGGTGGCTGCGCTCGCATCTTTCGCACGACGTGCAGCTCGAGGACCAAAGTGATCAGTACGCAGGGCTCGCCATTCAGGGGCCGCGAGTGGGTGAACTTTTCCATGCGCTCTTTGGCGCGGCGCAGGAATTACCCGCGCGGAATATGATCGCGCAGTTTGATCTCGGCAAGACTCCGCTCTGGGTCGCCCGCACCGGTTACACGGGAGAAGACGGGATTGAGGTTTTCTTCGCGGCGGAAGCAGCAGCGCGCGTCTGGAATGAAGTGCTCGCGAAAGGAAAATCGTTAGGCATACGCCCCTGCGGGCTGGGCGCGCGCGACACTCTGCGCCTCGAAATGTGCTATCCGCTCAACGGCTCCGATCTTTCGCCCGCGCACAACCCGCTCGAAGCGGGCCTCGGTTTCTTCGTCGACCTGACGAAAGCAAATTTCACCGGCCGGGAAAAGCTGCTACGGGAGAAGGAAAACGGCCTGGCGCGCCGGCTCGTTCCTTTCCGGATGAAAGGCAAAAGCCCGCCGCCGCGACCGCATTACCGCGTCTTTCGCGCGGGCGCGGAAGCGGGTGAGCTGACCAGTGGGACGCTTTCCCCGAGCTTGAATTACGGAATCGGAATGGCATACCTGACGACGCCGGTGCCGAAGCCGGGCGAAGAAATCGAAATTGAAATTCGCGGCCAGAAATTCCCGGCTGTGATCGAAAAGAAACCGCTCTACAAAAAAACATGAACGTTCCAGACGACCTCCTTTACACCGAATCGCACGAATGGGTCCGCCGCGAAGGCGACAAGATCCGGGTTGGCATTACCGATCATGCCCAGGCCGAGCTGACCGATGTGGTTTACGTCGAGCTGCCGAAGATGGGTGCCACTTATGAAGCGCGCGGCACGATCGCCGTCGTCGAATCGGTCAAGGCGGCGAGCGACATCTATGCGCCGGCCAAAGGCACGGTCCTGGAAGTGAACAAGGCGCTCGAATCCAACCCGGCGTTGATTAACACCGATCCCTATGGCGAAGGCTGGATCTACGTTCTGCAAATCGAAAACGCAGCGCAGCTGAAGGATTTGAAAGACGCCCCCGCATATCGGGCGGCGCTTGGGTAAAGGCGAGCGAATCGCGCGAAACACTTCTGGGTCGAGGAAGGGCGGTTGCAAACCGCCGCTCCTTGCGTCCCACCGCATCTGCGCTGGCGCGATTTTTCGTCTCGCCGGGGACAGAAATTCCAGGCATAACGAGCGTTATGCGAAAGATGATTGCCGGAGCGTTGCTCCTGTTGCTGGTCATGCCGCTGGCGCCCGCGGCCGTGATTAATGTCGAGTTCAAGTTCACGCCCTTCGTGGGGGACCCGGCGAAAGACCAGGAGGTCACGACGGTGGCGGGCAAGGCCGTCGTCTTTATCAACAACGTCATGATTGCCGAACAGGAGCTGCGCGCCGAGAAATCGCCCGTCCTCTTCGATGACCATGAAGTCAGCGCGGCGGTCTGGGTGCCGATGAGTTCGGCCGGGCCAGTGGTGCGAAAGGGAAAAAACAAGATCCGGATCGAGTTCACGCCTAACAACGGCAGCCAAACATATCACGCCC
>JBDTCM010000167.1:0-10139 GCA_039923575.1 Chthoniobacterales bacterium | reverse complement strand
AACTGCAACCCCGAACGCATTCGGGGTTGGTGCGGCTCTGCTCCACCTCAAAAAAGGCGAGTAGCCCGCGATTAAATATGAACGGCAAACACACTCTCCTTTTCAACCCCCAGTTCGCGCGTTCACACCCCGCGCTCAGCCATAAAGTCTAGATGAAAGCAGTGCTTAGCCACATTGTGCTTATCTGCACGCTTGCTGCTAGCTTTGCACAAGCGCCAATGGAAAATCGGTTACCCACCATCTATGAGCATCCAGAGCAGATTGCACTCAAGCATCCTACGCCACCGTTCCCGAAGAAGGCACGGGCGCAGCACATTCAAGGATCCGGTATCTTTGCGCTCGATATCGACTATGACAGCGGTCAAGTCATCGACGCTAAGGTTTTTAAGAGCACGGGATACAAGATGCTCGATGATTCAGCGGTTGAGACGCTCAAGCGTTGGCAGTTCCGTCCACACACTATTATCCACGCCAATATTCCGATTGCATTCACATACTCGAAACGGTGACGCACTTTCATCTAACACCATGCGATGGAGCTGACCGCGAGCCGCCGTACTACCCTATTTGAGATGACTAGAATCCTTTTCCCCGCGGCCACGCGCGCCGTCGCTCGCGGCAGCTCATCTTGTTCTCGTTAGGCTCGCGGAACGTTAAAACCGATGTCGTTCGAACAAATATCCTATCTCGCACAAATTGTTGCCTCGGTGGCCGTGGTGGCTTCTTTGGTCTTTGTTGCTTTACAGATCAAACAAAATACGGCCGCCCTCCAGCGGAACGAACACAATTCCACCATGGAGCAGTGGACCGTGATCCGCATGGCGATCGCCAAGCATCGCGACATCGCGGAGTTGATGACCGCCGGTCTTCATGGGGAGAGCCCGCTGGACGCAGCTGATCAGCTTCGATTGGAGCAGATGTTGCAGGAAAACGCCTGGGCGGCTTTTCACATTTGGGACAGAACGCAGCGCGGAATCTTCCCGAAGGGGACTTTCGAAGCGACAGGTGGAGCACTCTTGGGCACCTTGCTCAGAACGCCGGGTGGCGAGAGCTGGTGGCGCAAAGCCAAACATATTGGCTTCCATCCTGGGTTCGTCTTGGACGTCGACGCCGTGCTCGCCAAGACCTAACCAATCACTGGAGCCAACCGCTGGCCGCCGTGTTTAATCGCTCTAATCTTATGAGAGAGTTTTTCATGTTTGCCACGCTCGTCGCCGCCAGCGGTGGCTCAGTGCTGTCTCGTTAGGCGATGCCACCCGCGCCAACCAAACCAAGCATTCTTCGAAAGAGGACAGGAATAGAACAAGAGCAGGAGATATGAGCAAGAAAACTGGCGTTGTCTACGCCTTAACGGTTCTGTGGATATCGGCAGCCGTGCTGTTCACAAGTGCAGCACAGGCGCTGGAGATTCGACAGTTCGACAAGATGGTGAAGGACGACCAGGCCGAATGTGCAGGAAGGAAACATGAACCGACTTCGATCCGTTCCAGCGGAATAGGGAGGTTTACCCTATGGAGGGAGTCGAAGGCTCATTCTCACTACCCGAGGCCAGAGGCCATTACGCTTTACACCGCCCGTGATTCCATACCCAACGCCTAAACAAGGGTTTTTGCGGGATTTATTCAGAATGAGAGGTCAGTCCGAGGGTCAGTCCGAGAATCTCGGCAGATTTCTATTTCCGAGATGGCGGCAACATTTCGGCTTCTTCTTGCGCCGTCAATCACCTTGCGCGGCGGAGTTTTTCTGAGGAATGAAGAGGGCGCGAAGACATTCCACCCGGACAGCGCGCGGTTCTGGCATTGGATCGAGAGCGATCATTGGAACCTGCAGTTTGAAGGTCTTCCCCGGCGGGTGCCGTGGTTCGTTGGCGACCAGCCACTGGCGCTGGAGAAAGGGCGATGCCGGCTTCATTTTCCTGCTTTCCTACTTGGAAAGCCCGGCCTCATTTTTTAATTTCGTTACGGCCTGATTCGCCCGTGATCGTCCAGCACCAACCCTGTGAAGCCGATGCCTTGTGCATCGCCGCCGACTTCGCGAACTCCCCCATCTTGTCCGCAGTTCGAATGCCCGGGATGTGCCATTTCGTTTTTGCTGTTCGCACCGCCTGGGGCGAGTTCGTGCTGTGCATCGCGCAGGCTGGGAATGAACTTCTTCTCGCCAGCGCGGTCACCTCTTGGCAAAGTGCACGCTTTCCCGCAAGCTTACGCCATGACTTCGCTCCCGGTGACCCAGGCCCGCTCCAAGCTCTACCAACTTCTGGATGAGGCGGCCGAGTCTCATGAACCGATCCAGATTACGGGGAAACGCTGCAATGCCGTTCTCGTCTCCGAGGACGATTGGCGGAGCATTCAAGAAACCTTGTATCTCTTGTCAATTCCCGGGATGCGCGACTCAATTCGCAAAGGTCTGGCCGAGTAGCTCGGCCGCGCCTCCGCTAATCCGGGCTGGTGAGCTGGGTCGATCGTTTACACCAGGCAAGCTGCGAAGGACGCCAGGAAGATCGCGGCTTCCAATCTCAAACGACAAACGCAGCATCTTCTCGACCTTATCGAGCGAAATCCTTTTCAGAACCCTCCTCCCTACGAAAAACTGGTCGGAGATTTGGCCGGAGCTTGTTCCCGTCGAATCAGCATTCAACATCGCCTGGTCTATCAGGTCTATCGCGCCGAACACACGATCAAGGTCATCCGGATGTGGACTCACTACGAATAAAGCGGGACCGGCGACTTGCCTCCTGAATTGAGGCTCCACTTTCCTGCTTTCCTGCGTCCCTGATTCGTCTAGCTTCTTCCGTGCAGAAAACGATGCAGGCTTTGGTGAAACGGAAGGCCGAACCCGGCCTTTGGCTCGAGGAAGTGCCCGTTCCGGAGGTCGGCGATGACGATGTCCTGATCCGGATCAAGAAAACTTCGATCTGCGGGACCGACGTGCACATTTACAACTGGGACGCCTGGTCGCAAAAGACCATCCCGGTGCCGATGGTCGTTGGACATGAATTCGTCGGCGTGGTCGAGCGCGTCGGCGCGCGCGTCAAAGGTTTTGCCGCGGGCGATCTTGTGACCGGCGAAGGTCACATCGTTTGCGGGCATTGCCGCAACTGCCTCGCGGGCCGGCGCCATCTTTGCCCGAACACGGAGGGCGTCGGGGTCAATCGCCAGGGCGCGTTTGCGGAGTTTCTTTCCATCCCGATGTCGAATGTCTGGCACGCAGACCCCAACATCCCGCTCGATGTTCTTTCCTGTTTCGATCCGTTAGGCAACGCCACCCACACCGCGCTTTCTTTCGACCTGCTCGGTGAAGATGTGCTCATCACCGGCGCCGGGCCGATCGGCTGCATGGCGGTCGCGATCGCCCGGCACGCGGGGGCGCGCAACGTCGTCATCACGGATATCAATCCCTACCGGCTCGAGCTGGCGAAGAAGATGGCGCCGAATGTTTTTGCCCTCGATGTGCGCAACGGCACCCTGGCCGACGCCATGCAGGCGCTCGGGATGAAGGAAGGCTTCGACGTCGCTCTCGAGATGTCGGGCAGCCCCAAAGCGATGGCGGATCTGCTCCCGGCGATGTTTCACGGCGGCAAGATCGCATTGTTAGGCATCATGCCCGACAGCGCGGCGATCGATTGGAACCTGGTGGTTTTTAACGGCCTCACAATCAAGGGAATCTACGGTCGTGAGATGTACGAGACCTGGTATAAAATGACCGCCATGATCCAGAGCGGCCTCGATATTTCGCCCGTCATCACGCACCGCTTCCACTACACGAAGTTCAAGGAGGGGATCGAGCTGATGAAATCAGGCAGCTCGGGCAAGATCGTACTCGACTGGTCGTAGACGCCTCCCTGGGAGGCGCGGGCGCTGGTGCGGCTGGGCCGAGCGGCTTTCAAAACAAGCCAACGCGCAAGACCCGCGTTTCGCAGCCTCCGGCTCGGAAGAGCATACCCTCCGGCCTGTATGCCCCTACCCTCCGGCCTGTATGCACTAAGGACAGGAAGCGGGGCAGGAAGCGGGCTCGGGGAGAGCGAAACGTCTACAACCGCAGTTTCTCTCGACATTATATCCAAACTGTCAGGTAATCGGCAGAACAACCCTCGATGTCCGACGCGCCCACAGCCCCACTCGCAAGCAAAGTCGTCTTCCTCTGCGCGGAACGTCCTTTTACCGTGCACGATCTGATCGATGCGGCCCATTTTCGCGGCGAAGTGGAGCCGGTCTGGAATGATTTGCTTCGCCTGGTGGCAGCCGAGCGCAAAGCCGAGGTCGAGGACCTCGAGTTCGATGATGGAGCGATCGATACCGCGGTGGAGCAATTCCGTTACCAGCGCGATCTGATAACGGCGGAGGAGACCGAAAAATGGCTGTCGGAACGCGGTCTCACGCTGAACGATTTCAGCACTCATTTCGTGCGTCATTATTGGGCCGAAAAGTGGGACGATCTCGAACCGGACGCGATCGATTATTTTTCCGCGCCTAACGAGTTGCGCGAGCTGCTGACAAACGAATTGATTCTCTCGGGCGAGCTCGACCAGATGGCACAACGCCTGAGCTGGCGTGTCGCGGCCCGGTGCGCGGCCGCGGATCGCCCGGCGGACCCGGAGTTGATCGCCGCGGAACAGGCCCGCTTTTTTGAACGCAGCGGCCTGGACGAAAATCAACTGGCCGGCTGGCTGAAACGACTGGGCCGCGATCCGGATTGGTTTCGCGACGCTTTGGAGATGGAAGCGATCCAGCGCCGCGATTGCGCCGCGCTTCTCTCCCGGCAGGCGCGCGAACACGAAATCGCGGCGCTCCGTCTGCCCCTGACGCGTTTCGAGGTCGAGACGATTGAATTGGATTCGCTCGATGCCGCGCGCGAGGCGCTTCTCTGCGCGCGCGAAGACGGCATGTCGATGGAAGAAGTCGCGATTGAAGGGCGCTACCCGTATCGCCACCCCGAAGTCCTGCTCGAGGAAATCCCGGAGGAGCTGCAGCAGAAGTTTCTCAGCGTGCATCCGGGCGACATTCTCGAGCCGATCGCGCACGGCGACGGTTTCCACCTTTGTCGAGTGGTGGGCAAACAGGAGCCGGATGTCGACGATCCGGTCGTGCAGAAACGGGCCGAAAATCGCATCCTCGATCGCCATTTTGCCGACCTCTCGACGCGCTTTATTCAATGGCGCATCCTTTTCGCCTGACGACATGAAAGCGACCGACGAAAATCTACTGCGCCGCTCGTCCCTCTTTCAGTTTCTGCCCGAGGAGCATTTTGAAAAGTTGCGCGCCCTCCTGCAGGAGGAGAATTATGAGTTCGGCGATCTCCTCGTTAGGCAAGGCGAACCGGCCGACTCCTTTTACGTCCTCATCTCGGGCCGGGCGCGGGTGGTTAAGACCGATCAGAACGGCAACGAGATCGTCCTCGCCACTCTCAAACCCGGCGACAGCTTCGGCGAATCCGCGCTCTCCGAGGCCGGCACCCGCACCGCCACCGTCCGTTGCAGCACGGCGGTCGAGGCGCTGCGACTGGATCGCGACGATTTCCTCCAGCTGGCCGAGGAAACGCCGGAACTGAAACACCACATCGAGATGACCGCGCGGCATCGGTCATTGCATGGTTTCCTTTACGAGTTCAGCAATTTCGGGCGTCTCCCTGTGCCCGCGCTGCGCAGCCTGGTCGAAAAACTGACCCCGATCGAAGTGCCCAAAGGCGACGCCATCATCCGCGAAGGTGATCCGCCCGGAGCGATGTTCATTCTCGAGAAAGGGCGGGCCCGCGCCTTCCATTCGCGCAACGGCAGCCAGCAGAATCTCGCCTTTTATCGCGACGGCGATTTCTTTGGCGAACTTTCGATCCTCAACGGATCGCCCCGCGCCGCGACGATCGAGGCCTTCAGTGACTGCCGCCTTCTCGCGCTCGAGCCGGACGCGGTCCGCGACCTGAAACGCCGCTACCCGGAATTCGGCAAGCTGATGGAAGAGCGGCTCGCCCAATATCAGGCCGAGAGCGAAGCGCGCGTGCCGCTCGATTTCACGACCGAAATGTTGCCGGCCGAAGTCGCCGCGCATGACAAACTCGAGGTCGACCAGGACAAGACCAAGCCTGTCGTGGAGGGCGAGGATCCGTTCGCGGAAGAGGGCGGCCTTTTCCGGAAACGAAAACAGCGCATCCGCAAGATCGAGCATATCGAGCAGATCGACGAGATGGATTGCGGCGCGGCCAGCCTCGGCATGATCTGCCGGCACTTCGGGCGCAAAGTCAGTCTCTCGCGCATCCGCCAGCTCTGTCACACCTCGACCGACGGCACGAGTTTGAAAGCGATCTGTCGGGCCGCCTCCGAGCTGGGGCTCGCCGCGCGCGCCCTCAAGGTTTCGCTGCGCAATCTGCCATTGATGCCGCTGCCCGCGATCGTGCATTGGGAAGGCAACCACTGGATCGTGCTCTACGACGTCGCGGCCACCCATGTGAAGGTGGCCGATCCGGCGCTCGGGCTGCGTAAGATCTCGCGTAAGGAATTCGAGGAAGGCTGGTCGGGATACGCCGCCCTTTTCGATTACACGACCGCTTTCGCGAACGCGCCGGAAAGCAAACCGGAGCTCGCCTGGATCATCCCGTTCCTCGCCAAATTCAAAACGCTTTTCATCCAGGTGATGCTGCTCGCGATCGCGATCACTTTCCTCGAACTGCTCTTCCCGATCTTCACCGAGATGGTGGTCGACAAGGTGATCGTGGAAAAAAATGTCAACCTTCTCGAGACCATCCTGCTCGGAATGGGCGCAGCGCTTTTCTTCGTCCAGGCCTGTTCATTGGCGCAGGAATATCTGCTCGCGTTCGCCGCCGTCCGGCTGGACACCGCCATTCTCGATTTTTTGAGCCGGCAGATGTTGTCGCTGCCGATGAGTTATTTCACCAGCCGACGCACCGGCGACATCCAGCGCCGCCTCGATGGCGCGCGGCAGGTGCGGGAGTTCGCCGTGCAGCACGGCGTCGGCGCCATCCTCGCGCTCGTGCAACTGATTGGTGCGCTCACCCTCATGGCGCTCTACAGCCCGACGCTCATGCTCGCCTTTCTCGCCACCACCCCGCTCTACGGCGGGCTGATGTATTTCTCGCAAAAGGTGCTGCGCCCGCTCTTCGCCGGGGTCGAGGAGAGCCAGGGCAAATACAGTTCGCATCAGATCGACGCGATCAAGGGCATCGAAGCGGTCAAGGCCGCCTCCGCCGAAAATGTTTTTCGCGACATGATGCTGAACGAATTCCTCTCCGTCTCGCGCAAGATTTTCCGGAGCAGCTTCATCGTCATGACCTACGACAGCGTGCTGCAAAGCATCGGCATGATCTCGACCGCGATCTTTCTCTGGGTCGGCGCGATGCAGGTCATGTCGGGGTCGCTCAGCATCGGCGGTTTTGTCGCGTTCAGCTCGCTCACCGCAATGGCCTACGGCGGCATCATGCGAACGTTAGGCGTGTGGGACAACATGCAGTTCGCCACCGTTCTTCTCAATCGACTGAACGACATTTTCGAACAGGAGCCGGAGCAGGGCCGGGATCGTTCCCGGCTCGCGCCGGTGCACAGTCTGGAGGGCCGGATTGAATTGCGCGGTGTCAGCTTCAAATACGGCGGACCCGAAGCGCCTAACATCCTGACGGATATCACGCTCGACATCGCGCCTGGCCGAATGGTCGCCTTTGTCGGCCGCAGTGGCTGCGGGAAGACGACGTTGATCAAGCTCATCGCGGGTCTGCTCGAGCCGACCGAAGGCACGATCTTCTTCGACAACACCGACCTGAAAACCCTCAACTATCGCGACGTCCGGCGGCACATCGGGATGGTTCTGCAGGAAAACCACATCTTTAACGAATCGATCGCGCGCAACATCGCTTTCGGCGACGCCGAGCCCGATCTTGATCGCGTTCTCGCCGCCGCCCAAACGGCCGCCGCGCATGATTTCATCATGCGTTTGCCGTTAGGCTACGAGACGAAAATCGGCGAGTCGGGGCTTTCGCTCTCCGGCGGACAAAAGCAGCGCATCGCGATCGCACGCGCCGTTTACAACAACCCGCCGGTCCTCATTTTCGACGAAGCGACGAGCGCGCTCGACACCGAATCCGAGCGCGCCATCCAGGATAACCTCGGTCGTCTGACCGCGGGCCGGACTACGATCGTGATCGCGCATCGCCTGAGCACGATCCGCGAGGCGGACTCGATCGTCGTCCTCGAGAAAGGAATGGTCGCGGAGGTCGGCAATCATGATCAACTGATGGCGCAACGCGGCCTTTACTTTTATCTTTCCAGCCAGCAACTCGGAATCTGATTCTCACCTAACAATGCCAACTGAATTGCTCCAACGCGGCTCGATCAGCGAGGGCGAGTCCGAGATGTTGCCGCAGGATCCGCCGCCGTGGTTCATCCGCTCGCTCGCCTGGCTGCTCATCGCGTTGTTCGGCGTCGCCTTGCTCGCGGCCGTTTTCGTGAGTCTGCCGGAGACGGTGACGTGTCCGTTCGTGCTCGTCCCGGAACACGGCGCCGATCCGATCCAGTCGCCCCGGCTCGCGGTCGTTTACCGGGTGTGCGTGCGGGTGGGCGAAACCGTGAAAGTACATGACCCGCTTTACATCCTGCGCTCCGACGAGATCCGAGACCTGGGCACTGAACTGCGCAGCAAGGGCGAGGATCTGCGCACTCTCGAGCAGGGTCTGCAAAAGGCCGATGTGGCTTATGTGTCACAGCGCGAAATCAAGACCGCCGAGATCTCCCAGGCCGAAAGTGAAGTGAAATTTCGCGAGCAACACGCCGCGAGCAGCCGAGAGCTCTTGTCACGAATGGAAAAACTGACCAAAGGCGGCGGCATTTCTTTGGTCGAGGTGATTCAATATCGACTCGAAGCAGCGGGCTCGGAGAAGGATCTGAGTGTGGCGCAGCGAACTTTGCAGCAGGTGAATCTGGAGCAGAAGCAAATGGAGGCGGAGCATTCGCGTCTGCGGGCGGAGAATGTAGCGGAGATCGAGAAGCTCAAGATGCGCCTGTCCGCGCTCAAGGGTGATCTCGAAAATTCGCAGCAAAACATGCTCACCGTTCGCGCACCCTACGCGGGCGTGGTCGTTTCGCAGATGCAACAGAACGCCGGCAGCGTCGTGCAGAACGGCCAGGAACTCTGCCAGCTCGCACCGACGGATGCGAAACCCCGCGCCCAATTGACGCTTGCCGAAGCCGGTCTCCCCGGATTGGCCAAGGGCCAGCCCGTTCGACTTTTCTTCGACGCTTTTCCCTACCAGCGCTACGGGATCGTCAATGCAACCCTCGACTGGGTCAGCCCAGCGGCGGTTTCCTCGCCCCAGGGCCAGCATTTCGTCGGCCTCGCTTCGCTTAACAAAGCCGATCAGACCAAGCGTCGCCCGCTCGCGCTCCGGGTCGGGATGACCGGTGAGGCGCGCATTGTCACGGGGCAGCGCACCATAATCGAGTATGCCTTCGAACCGATTCGCCAGCTGCGCGAAAACATGCGCAACTAACTCGTCATGCTACGCGCTCTCTCTCGCCTCAAGGTCGAAGACCTGACGACCGCAAACGAAGCGATGGCCCGATGCCTGCGCCTCGCCGCGCTGGCCGCGAAATCCGACGTTCCGGTCGTCCTCCTCGGCGAGACCGGCACCGGCAAGACCCTGCTCGCGCACGCCATTCACAATTCCTCCACGCGCGCGGCGCGATCGTTTGTCGCCTTCAACGCTTCGGCCATGAGCGACACCCTGATCGAGAGCCAGCTTTTCGGCCACGAGCGCGGTGCGTTCACCGGCGCGCAACAAACCGTCAAGGGCAAGTTCGAACTGGCGAACGAGGGCACCTTGTTCCTCGATGAAATCGCCGACATGAGCCCTCTGGCGCAGGTGAAAGTGCTGCGCGTGCTCGAATACGGCGAGTTTGAGCGACTCGGCTCCGAGCAAATGCTGACCTGCAACGTGCGGATCATCTGCGCCACCAATTGCTCGCTCCTCGAACGGGTCCGGCTAAGTAAATTTCGCGAGGATCTTTACCACCGGCTTAACGGCCTGACCTTGCTCATTCCGCCGTTGCGCGAGCGGATGGAAGAGCTGCCGGCACTGATCGCGGCGGAGCTGAAAGCCGCGGCGGCTAACGAGGACAAGACGATCACTGCGATACATCCAGA
>JBDTCM010000166.1:0-5330 GCA_039923575.1 Chthoniobacterales bacterium | reverse complement strand
GAATCAGATGAGGCGAATGCAGCTCCGCGCGAGCGGCGGAGGCGAATGCGAGAAGGAGGCGGGAAGAACGGAACCGATGGGTTCGACTGGAGGCAGGAGGTCTCCAACGATCGCGTTGCAGACTAAGGACGGTGCGGAAACAATCTGATCCTGGACCGTGCTTTGGAAGAGAGAGGCTATCGGTTCTGCCTTGGCTTGATCCTGCACCGCGCAGCAAGGCAGGTTCATGCAGCAGGACGAGCAGGTCATGACCATGTGCTGACCTGGCATCGTGCAAAGCGCAGGCGCAGCGAGTGAAGGCTGTACCGTCACGGCCGTCAGCAATAAAGCTAGGATCAATCCTCGCACTTGAATAAGAGTAACACCGATTCTCTCAACCGTCGCGGATTCCTGGAGGCCACAGAAACTATTTCGGCTCGGCCTTCGTATCTCCCGTTTTTTCGTCCATGCCCTTCATCTTCTCCTGCATCTTGCTCTCCATCTTTTTGTGCATCGCGAGCATGTCCTCGTGTTCTTTTTTGCGCAGCTCGACGAGCCTGCTGATGACCGACTCCATCGCGGTCATCTTCTGATCGCCGGAGGCGCTTTTCATCTGCGCGATCAAGGCGTCAAGTTCGGCGTCCTGCGCTTTCCAGGCAGTCTCCATTTTTTGGTGCATTTGCATCATCATGTCGTGATGTTCTTTCATCATCCCGTCCATGGGTTCGTGCTGCGTGTCCTGCGCGAAAGCGGGAAAGCTCCAGAACGCCGTCGTCGCAATCACCGTGATCGATAATATCCGTCTTAGTTGCATGTTCGTTCCTCGTTTATTGTCTAATAAAATAAGCCTTGCCAGATTTCGGCACTTTCCTGCGCCATTCTTGCATAAGAATCACCGTTTCTTGCGAGAATCCGCTAGAGGCTGTCCGAAAAGTGGGTCGGTCGTAACATAGGCGTCCCGCCTGTTCGGTCGAGCGGGCGTCCCGCCCGGTCAGTGCCCAGGCTGCAGGCGAGACGCCCGCACGACCTGACAGCCGGGACGGCTGTATTACGACTTTTCGGATAGCCTCCAGGGAAGGCTCGTCCCGGGGAAAATCGCAAGCACCGTGTGCTCGCGCAATCCGCTTCCGACAGCGTCACATCTTTTCTTTGATACCGGCACGGAGCAGCCACCAGTTCACCGGATACGCCGTCAAGAAACCGGCCAGCATCGCGAGCTGCATCATGAACCAAAAAACAGGATCCGTTTTTTCCAGCTCGTGCCCGAAAATGAGAAAGATCGCGATCGCCATCCAGCCATACATGCCGACCTGCCAGGCGGTGAGGGAGAAGAAATCAGCTTTCGCCGCCGCCACTAATCCTTCGCCTAACGATAAGTTCCGCATCGGCGCGATCGTGAAATATTGAAAGGCGATCCCGATGGCCAGCGCGACAAAGTAATCGACTGTCCAGGAGCCGAATATTTTCATTCCGAAAAGGGTGAGCGGAAAGAAAAACAGAGTCCACTCCGCGACGATGTCAGCCAGGGTGCAACCGGCGCCGCAATGGCTCGCGCCCAGCGCGACCATTTGCCAGAAAGTTTTTTTCTTCCCCGGCGGATCTTCCCCGTGCGCCTTCGCTTCCTCCATCGCTCGATGAGTCGAGAGCCGGCCAGCGGTGAAGTAACCCCAGAGCGCCAATGGCCCCGCGTAGAGCGCGGTAATCGGCCGGGCCACGTTCATGATCCACATATGTTGTTTGTGGCCGGCGATGAGATCGATCACGATGATCAGCGCCGAGATCGCCCCGCGCAGCAGACAAATAGCGGCAAGGATGCGAATGGGATCGGACATGGATCGAAGGCGCTCCGCTGAACGAAGCGAGCGCACTCTCTTTTTTCGTGGCGGAGCGAAGTCTTGGATGCGTGCCTACCGCGCGTCCGGGAACGAGAGCGAGCGCTTGCGAACCTGATACTCGCGCCAAATCACCACGATAACGAAGAGGTCGATGATGCTAAGAATGAGCAGGCTCGGCGAGGCATGTTGGGAAAGCCGATAGACTTGGTAAACTACGAAGGCCGAGAGGATGGTGAGCGCGGGCGGGAACGCCCACATCTTTTCCCGCCATAGCCCGGCGACGAAGAATATCTTGACCGCGCCATGTCCGAAAAGATACGCGGCCGCAAAAATCCTGGTGTCGGCAGAAAGGTAATGGAGCGAATGAACGACGGCGTTGGCGA
Source organism: Chthoniobacterales bacterium (assembly GCA_039923575.1). Lineage (GTDB taxonomy): Bacteria > Verrucomicrobiota > Verrucomicrobiia > Chthoniobacterales > UBA10450 > Palsa-1392. Next base: position 3,133 of record JBDTCM010000166.1, on the reverse strand, counting down.
GCAGGTCGTGCGGGTCTTCCAGCAGCTCTGGCGCCGTCAGCCAGGTGATCAGGCGCGTGATCGTGCCATTTCCAATCGCGAGAAGAAGCAGGCCGCCGGCCAGCTCCAGAATTCCATCGAGGCCTTTGATGAAAAGGCTCAGCCAGAATAAGCGATGAAGAGTTTCCTCGCGCCCGGTTGTCATTAATGCGCGGAGGCCGGCTTCTCGGCGTCCCCCGCTTCGGGTCCGCCTAACGAAACGGAGAAGATCGCGAACACTTGAAGGGCCGGGGTGTGATCACTGCAACCGAAGAGTGGCGAGAAATCGAAGCGCGCTTTGGTCGAGGCACGCCAGGCGAGGGTCGGGCCAATCGCGAAGCCTTTCGTCGTGCCATCGCCACGCGCGGTTTCGCCACCGCTGCGATATTGCATTTCGAGTCCTACCTCGAGCTTCTCCTCCGGCAGGAGCACCGGCACTTCGATGCTTTGCACAAAACCGAAACTGGTAGAGCTCCGGCCGCCGCTCGCGCGCTCGACAAAAATGTTCATCGCCGACTCGATGAGATGAGGAAAGTCATGCGAAACGAGCAAGGTCAGCTGGGCCGAGTCACTCGTCCGCGGACTGAGTCCGAAGTAATATTCGGCCGAGATCGCCGGGTTGAGCGGGAGCTTGTTCCAATCGGCCAGGGCGTAGCGTGTTTCGAGGGTGAAGCTGCGGTCGTGCGTCGCGCCGGCGATGTGTTCCACTTCGTTTTGCAGACCGAGGGTGAAACGCGCCGGCAGCCCCATTTCGATTTCCTGCCGCAAGAGCTGTGCCGGGGGGCCATGCCGGAAGATGGCGCCTTCGTATCCGGCTTCGAGTTCGAAGCTGTAGGGGGAAAGGACGTAGGACTTGGTCAGGGTGGAGATGCGGCCATGCGACAAATCGGGCGGGGCGCCATAGGCGCTCGGCAGCTCCTCGGCCTCGACGGTAATCTGGCGACTCTCTGGCGTCTGGTTTTGCGCAGTCGTCGGCTCGGTCCACACCGCAAAGACCAAGAGTAAGGCGGACGGCCAAGGCTTCGGCACTTGATTCCTCGCTTTCGTTACGCGCCTGCTCTGTTCGATGAAAAAGCTGGCGGCAATACTTACCGCTTCTTTTCCAGGTCCTGGATTAAAGCTTTCATCTCGCCAATCTCCCGACGTTGCGCCTCGATGATCCCGTCGGCCAGCTTACGCACCCGCGGGTCGGTGATATGCGCACGCTCACTCGTGAGGATGGCGATCGAATGGTGCGGGATCATGGCCTTCATCCAGGAAACATCTTCCACCGTCGCCTGACTCCGGACGAGCCAGAGCGCGCCGGCGAAGATCACGACGCTGCCAAGGAAGATCGCGGCATTGACCGCGGTCTTCGTATACATCGCGAGCATGAAGGCGAGCATGATGATCGCCATCGCTGCTCCCATCACGAACGCCATGTAAGCTCGCGTCTCGCTGAAGTAAACGTGGTCGAGCGCGTAAGTGTTCAGATACATCAGCCCGAACATTAGCAGGGTGGAGACGCCGATCATGGCGCCGAATTTTGCGTAGTTGTCTTTCATAAATGTATCCAGTCGTTTTCTGGCGGGAATGCGAGCCGGAATCTCCTAGAAGCGCACGCGCAACCCTGCGCCCCAGCCGTAGGTGGAGTGCCATTGCCCGATGATCGAGGCATTCTTGCTCAACATGTAATCAAGGTGGACCCGTTCCTCCCAATACTCATGCGTGTCGTAGCGAACTTCGCCGCCCAGCATAAGACGGGGGGTGAGTGGAATGTTCTTGGCGATTCTGAAGCGCGCACCGCCATCCGTATCGACCCAGATCATTGAGTCGATGTTGAGCGGTAATTTGTACATGAGTCCGAAGACGCCGCGGTCGTTGCTGCTCGTGTAGCCGACCGGGTCGGTCTTGAATGTCCCGTTCAGATCGGCGCCCGCGAAGAGGCGAGTGAAACGGTTGAAGTAACGTTCGTAAAGAAGGGTGTTCTCCACTTCGGTGTCTGGCACGTCGTGCCAGCCGGCCTCCCATTCCCAATTGAAGATATTCCGGGTATTGGAGAGCTGGACGTAACCCTGAGTCATGTTACTCAGGACGTCGGCCGTGCCCCAGAAGTAAAAGGGATCCTGGTAGAGCTTGGAGCGGACCGCGGCCGTATCCGGGTAAGGCTCGAAGCCTTCGTAGTGCACGACCCGCGCCATGCCGCTATCGAGATGGTAGAGCAGGTGACAGTGAAAGAACCAGTCACCGACTTCCTCGGCCGCGAACTCGATGACCGTGGTCTGCATCGGCGGGACGTCGACGGTGTGCTTGAGCGGGGAATAGTCGCCCTGGCCATTGATCACTCTGAAGAAGTGACCGTGCAAATGCATGGGGTGATGCATCATGGAGCGATTGATCATAATAAAGCGGACCGTCTCGCCTTGATGGATCTTGATCGAATCACTCTCGTAGAGAGTCTTGTTATTGATCATCCAGACATAGCGTTCCATGTCGCCTTCGAGGGTAAGGCGGATCTCGCGCAAGGGCCGGTTGGGCGAGAGCGCGGTGTTTTTGACCGAGCGCAAATCCTTATAGGGCGGACCAGGTCTTGGTCCCATGCCGTCCATCACCAAGGGCTGGCGGGAGGAGACATCCGGCCCGAGCGGCGCGAAATCCCAGGTGTGTTTCTTGCCGTTGTGCGGGTCGGCTGGCATGGCCTCGCTACCTGCCATGGAGCCGTGGTCCATCGGCATGCTGTCCATTTTCGTGTCACCATCCATTTTCATCGAGCCGCTCATTGACATGGCATGATCGTCCTTCATTTTCCCAGACATCCCGCCGTCCATCTTCATGCTGCCGTCCATCTTCATGCCGCCCGGCTTCATCCCCATCATCTCTTCCATTGTCATGGTGCCGCCCATCATTCCGGGTTTATCGAACTTGCCGGCGTTCACCTCACGGTCGGGCATTCCCATCGAGCCGCCGGGAGTAAGGGCAAAGATGTTTTCCAGCTTTAGCTTGCCCATCGCGTTGTAGAGATTCGCCCGGGGGACGTCCGGCGCGGGATGGCGCTCGCCCTGGCCGATCCAGATGGAGGTCCAGGCGGAACCATCATGCGCGGTCGCGCGTAACTCATAAGCACCCGGACCGGGCG
>JBDTCM010000165.1:0-9494 GCA_039923575.1 Chthoniobacterales bacterium | reverse complement strand
CAATCTGATCACGGTGCGCAGCCGGGCTTCGCGCGAACGGCCGTTCACGGTCGTGAAAAAGATGCAGGCGGATGCCGAGGCGAGCTATCGCAGCAAGATCAAGGAGCTCGAGGAAAGTTTGGCGGATACGCAACGCAAGATCGGCCAACTCCAAAGCGGCAAACAGGAAGGCCAGCGCTTCATCCTCTCGCCGCAGCAACAGGAAGAGCTGGCAAATTTTCGGCGGAAAGAAGCTGCCGCAAAGACTGAACTCAAAGCCGTGCGCAAGAAGTTGCGGGCCGACATTGATTCGCTCGAGAATCGCATCAAGTGGCTCGACATCGCGGGCATGCCGGCGCTCGTCGCTCTCACTGGAATCGTTTTCGCCTTCGTCAAACGCCGCCGCTCCGCCGCCCGATGAATTCCCGCCAGTTAAGCCTCCTTCTCGGCGTCGCGCTCGTGCTCGGGACAGCCGGATGGTTCCTCTTTCATCGCGGGGCGCGTTCGTGGGAGAGCGCGCCGATTCCCGTCGACCAAAAGGTGCTCGCTTTCCCGCTCAACGACGTCGCCCACATCACAATCAAGGATGGATCGAGCGAACTAAATCTGGTCAAGAAACCGGACGGCTGGGCGGTGCACGAGCGCGCGGATTATCCGGCCAACTTCGAGCAGGTGAGCCGCCTCTTGCAGCAGATCTGGAACCTGAAACCGGTCCAATCCCTTCAGGTTGGGCCGGCGCAACTGGCGCGCCTCGACCTGCTCAAGCCGGCCAAAGAGGGCAAGACCGGGACGCTGCTCGACCTGAAAGACAAAGACGGCAAGAGAATCGCCGCGCTGCTCGCCGGGAAACAGTATCTCAAAAAATCGAATCAAAGTTTCGCGCCGGCTGATTTTCCGGCGGGACGTTACGTCATGCCGGAGGACGGTTTGAAGAAGGTCTTCCTCGTCGCCGATCCGCTCCAGGATTTTGTGACAAAACCCGAGCGCTGGCTGGATCACGGTTTCGTCAAAATCGAAAAGCCGAAGTCCATCGCCCTCGCCGGAACGACCGCGGCGCAACAATGGAAAATTCAGCGAGACAATGAATCCGCGGACTGGAGATTTGCTTCCGCAAAACCGGGTGAAGAAGTGGACAAAACGAAGGCCGCGAGCCTGGCCGGCAGCGTATCGAACCTGAGTTTCAGCGAAGTGCTTGATCCGGCGGCCAAGCCCGATGCGACGGGACTCGACAAACCATCGACCGTCACGGTCGAGACTTTCGATGGTTTCATCTACTCACTCGCGATCGGTAAGCTGAGCGGAGAAAAATACCCGCTGACAATCTCGATCGCCTCCGCCTTGCCCGCGCAGCGGGAAACGAAGCCAGACGAAAAAGCAGAGGACAAGAAGAAGCTCGACGACGCCTTCGCCGCCCGGAAGAAAACGCTGGAAGAGAAACTGGAGAAGGAGAAGAAATTCGAAGGGCGACCGTTCCTGGTCAACAAGTTCACGATTAAACAGCTGCTCAAGAACCGCAGCGATCTTATCAAGGCGGAACCGAGTCCGGCGCCAACCCCTTCGCTCCCGCTCGCCCCGCCGTCGCCGCCGCTCAATCCGCCAGGTTCCAAAACTTCTCCAACGCCCAAAGCCAAACCATAGCGCCTAACGACTGCCGGGAAGCCGCCCCGGGTAAAGAAGCCGTCATGCTTCACCCAGATAGACCCGCACCCGTCACACGTCGATAGAGCGCCTCGTACAGGGGCACAATCTGATCGGCGGAGAAATGTGCTTCGGCCCGCTCCCGGCCCGCCGCGCCCATCTTGCTCGCCCGCTCCGGTGAATCGGCCAGGAGCGCGATGGACCGGGCCAGGGCGGGAACGTCACCGAACGGATGCAGAAATCCGCTCTCGCCGTCGATCACGACCTCCGGAATGCCCCCGACTCGAAACGCGACTACCGGCTTTGAGTGGAAAAGCGTTTCCAGAATGCTGAGCCCAAAACTCTCGTGCTCCGAAGTGTAAAGACCGGCATCGGCCGCATTCAAATATTCCTCGACGTCGCGCACCTGCTCTTTCACGGTCACCCGATCGCGCAAACCGAGCTGGTCGAGCAGCGCCTCATAGCGCGCAAACGAACGACCGGCGAGAATGAGAAGGCGCAGCGGTCGCGAACTGCGCGCCGCGGCGAAGCTCTGCAAGAGCAAATCGATTCGTTTCAGCGGCCGCACATTGGAAATGTGCACGACCAAGAATTCATCATTCGTTAGGCCAAGCTCCCGCCGAATCTCTTCGCGCGAGCGTTTCCTGCCGGAGGGCACGAAAAAATTTCGGATCACCTCGACCGGTCGCTCGAGTTGAAAGGTGGCGACGGTTTCCTGGCGCAGACTTTCCGAGACGGTCGTGATCGCGTCCGAGTGCGAGAGCGCATGCTCGATCGCCGGCCGATAACTTGGATCCTGACCGAGCAGCGTCGTATCCGTGCCGTGCAGCGTGGTGATGATTTTCGGTGCGCGCGCGATTGCGCCACCCAGCATTTGCACTGCGAGATAAGCGGCGGTGGCGTGCGGCACCGCGTAATGGACATGAAAAATGTCGAGCGCCGCTTCGCGTGCGATCTGCGCCATCCGCACCGCCAGCGGGAGAGTGTAATCCGGGTAGGTGAAGAGGTCGTATTCGTTTACCACCACTTCGTGAAACGAAATTCGCGGCTGGGAAAGATCGAGCCGAATCGGGCGCGCCGAGCTAAAGAAATGGACCTCGTGCCCGCGCAGCGCGAGCTCGGAGCCGAGAGCGGTGGCGAGGATGCCGCTCCCGCCGATGAGCGGATAACAAGTGATGCCAATTTTGAGCGGGCGTAAGGGATTCATTTTCGTGCGATCTCACCGATGAAACTGGACGCGCGGAAGCGCGTCCCTCCGGCGGGACTCGCCGCGGCGAGTCCAGGATCACGCAGGTCATCTCGTCTCACAATTTTGGTGTGACAACCCATCAGAAAAGCCTGACCGACTCAGGCAACTGGGACAGGTCTTTAATCATCAAGTCGTCGGCCGGATAAAGGTTCTGCGCGTACTCTACTCCGGCTTCGAGACCGAGCAGTCGCGCCCGCGCCGTCTGCAAATCGATATAGCGGCGGGTGCGCAATTGTGTTTGATGGCATTCCATCAACTTCACCCAGCGCGCAAAATGTTCGCTAATGTCGACCCGGAGCGCGCGCCGATTGTGCGCGGGCTCCGCGCCGGGTGTGATCGCATATTCCAAGTGATGCTTGATCGCGTGCGGCGGCAAATCGCACAGCTCCCCCAGCCCGCCGTAGCGCGCCAGACCCGCCGCGTTGCGGCAAAAATGACTAACGACCACGTGATCCGGATGTTGCTCGGGCGAGGCGACCGGCCCGAGGAGAATGTCCGGCCGCGCCGCCCGAATCTCCCGCGCGATGGCAATGTTGCCGGCTGCTGACACTTCGAGGTGACAATCGCCTCCCAGATCGAGAAACGTAATCGTCGCGCCGAGAAACTTCGCCGCGCAACGCGCTTCCGCTTCGCGCTCGTTAGGCGTGCCGTTGCTCCCCGCCTCGCCGCGCGAACAGACACAAAGCGCGATCTCGCTTCCGCGCGCTGCCGCGCCCACCAAAACTCCGCCGCAGCCAAACTCGATGTCGTCCGGGTGCGCGCGGATCGCGAGGATGCGTGGTCTCGATTCAGACATCGGGAAGGTAAGCGCGATCGGATTCCGAGATTTCGTCGCGCGTGACGAATTGGACGCCGGGCGCATCCTCAGTGTTCAGATATTTCACTTCGCTCGCCCCCGCCACGTAATGCGTGCAGTGCACCACCGACTGCATCCAGCGCAGACGCGTGTCGCGCGTCGGACTGATCTGCGTCGCGTCGTGTAGCTCGATCGGCAACGTGATATACGAATTTCCGCCTTTGTGCAGGAGCAGGCCGTCCGCGCTGATTCGCGCCCGCACCAGTTCACCCTCGTAAGTCACATCGACGAAATAATCATCGACCGCCACGGCTCGTCGCCGGAACTCCGGATCGCCCGAGCGCGCGACGCGCAAGCCCTCAAGCAACCCGAGGTGGTGATACATCTCGAGACAAAAATCAGCCACGTTATCCGCCGCGATCTGCTTGAAATTCTCGACCAGTTCGGCCGGCACAAGATTCGGAAGTTGTCGCGCCGTTTTCTCCTGCCATTCCGGCAGAACGCGTTTGGCAAAGAGCGGCGAGAATTGCTTTTGCAGCTTGTTTGCGAACCGGAAATTAATCCGAGTCTCCTCGCCGCTGCGCAGGTCGCGCAAAATAGTGATTGTCTCGCGCGGGTCGTGATCGCTGTCGTGATAGAAGAAAACGATCTCGCCCCCGATCTCGCGTTGCAGCCGGCGCGCGGTCTGGATTTTGGAATAGAGGAAACGGCGCGGGAAGATCCCGCACGGCTGTTGTCCGAAACAAATGATCGGCGCCGGCATTTTGTCAGGCGAGATTCCGCGCGCGGAAGAACGTTTTCTCGAGCAGAGCAGAAAGGCTCAGGACCACCACGCAGCCGAGAAGGTTGTACCAGAGGTAACCGATCTTGGTCGTGTAAAAGAGAATCAAAACGAGCGCCTGCGAGCTGAGCGCGGCGACAAAAACCGCCGAGCCGCGGACGAAGCGAAGGAAGAACGCGACCAGGAAAATCCCGAGGATGCTCCCGTAAAAAATGGAGCCAAGGATGTTGATCGCCTGGATCAGGTTCTCGACCAGATTGGCGAAAAGCGCGAAGGAGATGGCCACTCCGCCCCAGGCGGCGGTGAGCAATTTCGAGGCGAAAAGGTAGTGCGCGTCGCTCGCGTTCGGGCGCAGAAGCGGCCGGTAAAAATCCACCACCGTGGTCGAACCAAGGGCGTTCAACTCTGAGGCGCTGGACGACATTGCCGCGCAAAAAATCACCGCAATGAGCAGCCCGATGATCCCGTGCGGCAGATAGTTGAGAACGAAAGTGATGAAGACATAATCGGCGTCGCCGGTTTCACTCTTCGGGTTGGCCACCTTCAAACTTTGCTTCACCTCGTCGCGCAGAGCCTCGACTTTTTCCTGCTCCTGCCGGACGGCCTTGGCCGCGCTTTCGATCGCGGGCGCGGAATGCGCATCGAGCGCGCTCGTCAGGGCGCGGATCTCCGTCTGCTTTTGGGCAAAGACTGCGTCATAGCGGGTCTGAAGCGCGGCCAACTGGCCGGCTTGCGCGCCTTGCGTCGCGCGCTGGTAGGCGGGCTGATTGAAATAGAGCGGCGGCTTCTCGAACTGGAAGAAAATGAAAACCATCACGCCGGTCAGGAGGATGAAGAATTGCATCGGCAACTTGAGGACGGCGTTGAAAAGAAGCCCGAAACGACCTGCCGCGAGTGAGCCGCCCGCGAGGTAGCGCTGGACCTGCGATTGGTCGGTCCCGAAATAGGAAAGCGCGAGAAAGAAACCGCCGAGCGTGCCCGACCAAAAAGTGTAGCGCCGCTGGAAATCGAACGAGAAATCAACCGCGTTGAGTTTGCCCATCTTGCCCGCCACGGAAACGGCCTGGAGGAAGGAAACGTCCGGCGGCAGACGATGCAAAATCATGCCGAAGGCGACCGCCATCCCGGCGAGGATGACCGCCATTTGCCACTTCTGCGTGTGGCTGACGGCGGTCGTCCCGCCGGAGGTCGTGTAAATAACAACGAAAAGGCCGGAGAGCAGAATCGTCAGGCGCAGATTCCAGCCGAGGAGCGCGGAAAGAATGATGGCCGGGGCGTAGATCGTGATCCCGGCGGCGAGGCCGCGCTGGAGGAGAAAAAGAAACGCGCCTAACAATCGCGTCTTCTGGTCGAAGCGCTGCCCGAGGTACTCATACGCCGTCACCACCTTGAGCCGGTGATAGATCGGGATGAAGACCACGCAGACGACAATGAGCGCAAAGGGCAGGCCGAAATAATTTTGCACGAAGCCCATTCCGCTTTCGTAAGCCTGGCCGGGCGTGGAGAGAAAAGTGACCGCGCTGGCCTGCGTTGCCATGACGGAGAGCCCGATCGTTCCCCAGCGAATGCTTGAGTCGCCGTGCAGATAATGACCGAGGTCGCGATCGGAATGCGTCTTCCACCAGCCGTAGATCGCAATCGCGAAGAGCGTGCCGAAGAGGACCGCGTAGTCGATTCCGCTCACGAGAAAAAGCGGCTGACGAAATAGAAAAAGCTCACCTCGACGACAAAGACGACGACGACTGCGAGATAAGCCCGACGCCAGCTGCCGAAAAGCGGAACGGCGCCGTCTTCTTTTTCGTTGTGGTCAGGCGATTCGTTCACGTCGCGCTCTCGCATTCCAGGCGCGTTTTGGAGGGACGGGCTCCGTCCCGTCCACGAATCAAACACGGACGACACGGAGGTCGTCCCTCCAGCGCCATGGCCTTCATTTGGTCGCTTTGCCTAACGAGATTATGTTGGCAAAGATCCGATAGGCGCCGGGCACGCCGGCGGGTAGTTCGCGGAACCAGGAATAGCCGGTGTAGACGAACCAGCCTTTGTCGCAGCGGGTCACGAGCAGTCCGCCGTCGCGCGGCGGTTCACCGGGATCGTTGCTGGAAAGGATCGGCGTCCAGGCGGCGTCCCATTGGTCGGGAAAATAGAGGCCGCGCTCCTGCACCCAGCCGGCAAAATCCTGCGCCGTAATCTTGTTCGGAAAATTCATCACCGGGTGATCCGGCGCGAGGATGCGAACCTCGGCGTTTTCGTCCGTCACCCGGTCATGCGAAACGCGCAATGGATGTGGCAACTCGTCCGGCTTGGGTCCCGGTGTCGTATTGTATTGTACTACGACGACACCGCCTTGTCTGGCGTAGGCGAGCAGTTCCGGATACCACGCCGCGATTCGTTTCGGATAAACGTTATAGGCGCGCACGCCGAGAACGACTGCGTCGAAGCGGGCCAGGTTCGCGGCTTTCACGTCCTGATCGGCCAGAATTTTCACGTCTGAGCCAATCTCGCGCAGGCTTTCCGGAATGGCATCGCCCGCCCCGGGGATGTAGCCGACCAGCGCCGCCTTGTTCGCGATCTCCGCCCTAACGAGTCTGGCCTGCGCGGGCGCAATGAGCGTCTGCGGTTCGATATGCGAATAGGCGATGCGCTGCTGGCCATAGGCCTCCGTGCGCCTGCCGCCCGCAACGAAGACAGCGCGCAGCACGCCCTCGCTGCCAGAGGCGGGCGGCGTGACCTGGAAAGCGGCCTTCACCTCGTTGTCGGACCCATTGAGCTCAACCGGAATGGATGCGGGTTCGATCTTCCATCCGGCCGGAACTTCGAGCGCGAGGTTGCCGCTGAACTTTTCCGCAACCGCGATGACGCGCGCATTGATTGTCTTCGCCTGCGCGCTGCCGAAAATAAAGACCGGCTGCGGCAACTCGACAAAAGCCGGCGGAGCGATCACGAGCGGTTCGCTCACTTCGCCGGCGACGCGATCGACTTTGCGGAAGCGCGGCGTGAGCGAGTAAGTGATCTCCTGGCCGCCGATCTGGAGTGTGACCTCGACCGGAACCGGCGGCGGATTCTGGGGACGGCCGATGAGCGTCTGGTCGGCCACGGCGTAAGTGCCGAGCGTGCCCGGTTCGCGCAACCAATAGGGCTGCGAGAAGGGCAAATCCCGCGGGAGCGCGACCGTAATTTTTTGCCTGAAGAGTTCGTTAGGCGCGAGCGTCTTTTCGAGCGTCGTAGCGGTCTTGTCCGAAAGCACGCGCACCGATTGCAACTTCACTTCCACCGGTGAGCGATTGATGGCTTCGATCTGGATGGCAAGATTTTCACCCGGCTGGGCGAGCGGTTTTTCCGTCACGGCTTCAAGATGCAACCCGAGACAGGCCGCGATGATCCCGTCGACATCCGACAACTTCTCCCGCGCCCAATCATTAGCGCCGAGGTCACGCAGCGTTTTGCGGAGCTGGAGCAGAGCGGGCACGGACGCGGAGGGTTGGGTGGCATCGTAGTTCTTGAGGATTTCCCGGATCTTGTCACTTACGTCCGAAGCCCGCGGCAAGCGCGCCCAGGTGGTATCGATTCCGGCAAAGATTCCACCGCCCTCTTTGATCGGTTCGCCGTCGAGGAATTTGAAATATTCTTTGCGCTCGCCGCGCTCGATCTCGACCCCAAAGCCCTGGCTCTTGTGCATGCTGCGGCTGGCGGCGGCGATCTCGGGATAGGACATGCCGAGGAGCGGTTGATAGCCGCCCGCTTCGAGGGGAATCAGACCGGTGGTGTCGATCGGCTCGTTGCGCATCTGCGCGCGGAAGGCAGCCCAGGAATTCCAGAGCAATCGGCGCGGTTGCCACGGTTGGACAAACTTGAGTTGCTCGGGGAAACGCTTCGGGTCGGCCGCGGCACGAAATGCTTCGGCGGCCAATATCGCCGACGCTGTGTGATGTCCGTGCGTGTCGCGGTCGTCGGTGGGGAAGCGCGTTACGACCAGATCGGGTCGAAAACTCCGGATCACCCAGACCATGTCGGCGAGAATTTTTTCCCGATCCCAGATGCGCAGTGTTTCCTCGGGCGACTTGGAGAAACCGAAATCGTTCGCGCGGGTGAAGAATTGCCGACCGTGATCGATGCGCCGCGCGGCGAGCAATTCCTGCGTGCGAATGACGCCAAGCTGGTCGCGCAATTCCGGCCCGATCAAATTCTGGCCGCCGTCACCGCGGGTGAGCGAAAGATAAGCCGCGTCGTAAAGCGCACCGTTCGCCCAGTACGAAATCAGACGCGTATTCTCATCGTCGGGATGCGCCGCGATGTAGAGAACGCGACCGAGCACATTCAGCTTCTCGAGCGCGAGACGAATCTGGGCCGAGTCCATCTCCGGCGGCGGCTCGGTCGCGCGACCCGCGCCCGCCAGACTAACGAGCGCGAGAAGTGTCGCCACGAAAGAGCGCGAGACCGGAAACATGGACGATTGCGATAAGACCAGCCCGACCCGCTCGTTAGCGCAGCCCGTCGATGAGCAGCTGGCTGTTGCGGATCGCAGTTTCGTCCGGATTTTTCCCGGCTTTCAGCAGCTCGATGGATTTCTCGGCCGAGGCTTTGGCCTTGTCCTTCAGGCCGAGCTTGGCTTCGATCTGCGCTTCTTTGTAATAGAGGAAGTAGCGCGGCTCCTTTTGCATCTTGATCGCTTTGTCGATCCACTTTTCAGCCTGCTCGAGGTCCTTGTCGTGATCGTAGTAGAAACTGGCCGCCTGGTAATAGAAACCCGGCTCGAGCGAGTCGGGCTTCTTCAGCGCCTTCTCAATCTCCGCGTTCACTTTCTCGACCGTGTTGGTCGTCAACTCGACCGGCACCCGCGTCTTGTCCCACTTGAGAACGATGGTGGCGCCGTCGTCCTTCAAATCATCAAAGGCGATCGTGAAGGACTCGACCGGAGCCGGCAGTGTCTCGGGCTTGACCATGACGCGCAAGGCGTCGGTGTCGGATTTGTAGTCGTAGGCGCCCCACCCCTTCGTGTCTTTGGAAAGGATGATGGTCCACTCGTTTTCCGTCGGGAGCGTATAGAAAGCGTA
>JBDTCM010000164.1:0-9307 GCA_039923575.1 Chthoniobacterales bacterium | reverse complement strand
TAATCGCTGGGTTCGATCATTCGATTTTCTCGCCATCGCAATTATCTTCCGCGGCGTGCGCCGTACCTGGATCTGGTTAGTCGTGCCTGCCCTTTGCGGCGGTTGCGCGATCTATCATCGGACGCCGCTCGATCATTCCGCGATCAAGCGCGCGCTCCGGCCAGCTTCGTTAGGCAAGCTGCAGGTTGCAGCAAGCGAGATTCAACATCCGCTCCTCTCGCCCATAAAGTTTACTCCGCAGGCGGGGTTGACGCCCGACCAGGCGGCCGTTCTGGCGGTCCTGGTCAATCCTTCGCTGCGTGCGGCGCGCGATCGACGCGGCGTGGCCGAGGCGGAGCTTTTTCGGGCCGGTATTTTGCCGAACCCGCAGGTCTCGGGCAGTCTCGACTACATCACCGGCGGCACGATCACACCTGGCCTCATCACCGGCTACGGCTTTGGCGCGAGCTGGGATTTGCAGGCGCTGATCCAGCATGGTGCGAAGCAGGCCGCCGCGCGCGCGAACGTGCAATCGGTCGATCTCGACCTCGCTTGGACCGAATGGCAGATCGCGCAGGGAGCGAAGCTGGCGGTTTACCGCGTGATCGCGAATGAGGAGCAGCTCGCGCGAGCACGCGAAGTCGATGGGCGCCTCGAGAAGAATCTCGACGTGATCCGGCGCGCTACCGAGGCGCACGAGCAAACCGAAGTGGACCTCGCCTCGGCGGACTCGGCCAGCCAGGATGCCCACGCCACGGTTCTGGGTCTGGAAAAAGATCTCGCCGATCAGCGACTGGCGATGAAAAAAGCAATCGGATTTCCGCCCGACGCGACCGTTCGGTTGCGCGACGGAATTTCGCTGCCGTCGCACGTCTCGACCCCGTCGTCTCGCGAACTCATGACGAACCTGGAAGAACGCCGGCTGGATTTGCTGGCGCTCAAAAAAGGTTATGAGAGCCAGGAGGAGAAGTTGCGCGCCGCAGTGCTGGCGCAGTTCCCGAAGATTAGTCTCGGATTCAACCGCGCGAGTGATACTTCCAACATTCACACCCTTGGACCTGCGGTGACGATTGATCTGCCCATCTTCGATCGCGGCCAGGGCAGCATCGCCTTCGAGCGGGCGACGCGGCAGATGCTGCGCGACGAATACTTCAACCGCATCTTCGAGGCCCGCTCGGATGTGGCGACGGCCCTGACTGATATTCGCGAGCTGGAAAAACAGATCGGCGCGGCGGAAGCTGCCGTGCCCGTGCTGCAACATCTGGTCGAAGTCTTCCGCGTCGCCGCCGGCCAGGGCAATGTGAATGCGTTCGAATATTATTCGGCCCAGAATAACCTGAACCAGAAAACGATTCAGATTTTGAAATTGAAACAGCAACTGGTGGAAACCCGGATCGCCCTCGAATTGGCCGCGGGACGTTACCTGCCGATGCAGCCTAACGAATGAACTGGAAACGCTCGATTCCGTGGGGGTTGGTCGCCGTCGCAGGGCTCGCGGTAGGCTACTGGTGGGGTCACCACTCCAGCGGCAGTTCCGAGGCAGACAGCGGGGGCAGCGCCGAGCCGGTCGCACAGGTGATGCTCGCGCCGATTGAGCGCAAATCGATTGCCGAAACGGTCACGGCTTATGGCAGCGTGATCACTCAGCCGGGTAAGTCACATTCGGTTTCCGCCGCCTACGAAACGCGTGTCCGCCATGTGCTCGTGGCGCCCGGTGAATCGGTCACGATCGGTCAGGCACTGGTGGAAATTGATCCCAGCCCGCAGACGCAGTTGCAGCTCGCGCAAGCGAGAAGCGCTTCGGAAGCAGCCCAGAAGGAGCTTAGCCAGGTCGAGCAAAAATTTCATCTGAAGCTCGCGACCAATCAGGATCTCGGCCAGGCGAAGAAGGATGCCGAAAGCGCCCAGTTACAATTGCAGACTCTGGAGAAGCAAGGCGCTGCCACAGGACAACGGGTAACGGCGGAAATGGCCGGCGTCGTCGGCAAAGTAGATGTGCAGGACGGGCAGATCGTGCAGGCCGGGAGCCCATTGGTCGAGCTGGTGGCGCAGAATGAGATCGAAGTGAAGCTGGGCCTGGAACCGGAGAATGTAGTCCACGTTCAGTCCGGTCAACCGGTCACGCTCTATCAAGTGCATCTCGCGAACGCGAAAGCAATGGTCGGCACGGTACGCCTGATCACGCAGCGGGTCGATCCGGATTCGCGGCTGGTGGATGTTTATGTCTCCTTGCCTAACGAACGTGGGTTACTCCTCGATTCCTACTTCCGCGCCGAGCTTCAGACCCAGGTGCATGACACGCTTGTCGTGCCGCGCGCAGCGGTCCTGCCCGACGGTGACAAACACATTCTTTACACGATCAAGAACCAGCATGCGGTTCTGCACGAGGTCGAAGTGGGCCTGGAAAACGCGCAGGAAATCGAAGTCATCGCCAAGGACCTGAAGGCGGGCGAACCAGTCGTAGTCAAAGGGAACTACGAACTGACGAACGGGATGGCGGTCACAACAGGAAAGAAATCATGAATTTCACCGGCTGGCTGCATAGCCATGCGCGGTCTTTGGTTTTTCTCCTCGTCGTCCTGATTCTGGCTGGCATCTTCAGCGGCCTTTCCCTGCCGGTCGCACTTTTTCCGCAGGTCAGTTTTCCCCGGGTGCGAGTGAGCGTCGATGCCGGCGATCGACCGGCGGAACGGATGGCCGTCGAGGTCACTTATAAGCTCGAGGAAGCGGTCCGCGCCATCCCGGGCGTGCGCGGCGTGCGTTCTACGACCAGCCGCGGGAGCGCAGAGATTTCGGTCAACTTCGACTGGGGCGAAGACATGGTGGCAGCCATGTTGCAGGTGGAATCGGAGGTGAACAAGATCCTGCCCGAGCTTCCGCCCGGCACCACCTTCGAAGTCCAGCGCATGGATCCGACCGTCTTCCCGGTCATCGCCTACAGCATGACTTCCTCCGCGCACTCACTCGCGGAGCTGCATGACCTCGCGATGTATCAACTCCGGCCCGCGCTCTCTACCGTTACCGGCGTCTCCAGAGTCCAGGTGCAGGGCGGCGCGATCGAAGAATATCGGGTGGTAGTTGATCCGGCCAGGCTGCAGTCCTTCAAGATGAGTGTGAGCGATGTGGCCAAGGCGCTCTCCGCCGCCAACGTCCTCGTCGCGGTCGGTCGCATCGAAGATCACGACAAGCTTTACCTGATCGTTTCCGACACCCGTTTTCGCAATGTAAAACAAATCGAAAGCACGGTCCTTCGTTCCGGGAGCAACGGTGTCGTGCTGGTGGAGGATGTCGCGACGGTGGAGCGATCGACGGAGCCGCAGTGGATCCGGGTCACGGCCGATGGTCGCGATGCCGTCCTCTTTCAAGTCTATCAACAGCCGGGCAGCAACACCGTCCAGATCGCCGAGGGGATCAAGCAAAAGCTCAAGGACGAAGAGAAGCGTTTACCTAACGACATCCAGATTCGCAACTGGTACGACCAAAGCGAATTGATCATTTCCTCCGAGCACAGCACGCGCGACGCTATCCTCATCGGCATCGTTCTCGCCGCCGTCGTCCTCCTTGTCTTCTTGCGCAACTGGAAGGTCACGCTGATCGCGATCATGACCGTCCCGGCCGCGCTCGCGGCCTCCATGCAGTTGCTCTACGTCGCCCACATGAGTCTCAACATCATGACGCTCGGCGGCATGGCAGCGGCCGTCGGCCTGATCATCGATGACGCGATCGTGATGGCGGAACATATCATGCGGCGACTCGGACAAGGCAGCGGCAGCGAGGAGGAACGGGTGCAGCGCGCCGCGACCGAGTTTACGGGGCCGCTCGTCGGTTCGTCGGCCGCGACCATTGTCATCTTTCTACCCCTAGCATTTCTCAGCGGGGTGACCGGCGCCTTTTTCAAGGCTCTTAGCCTGACGATGGCCAGCGCGCTCTTCATTTCATTCCTCATCGCCTGGATCGCATTGCCGATTCTGTGCGCGCGAGTGCTCGGGAAGAACGATGCCGAATCCGCCGAGGCGCATGGTTTCATGAAGCACGTGAACCAGTTCTATGAGCGCATGATGCGCTTTCTGCTTGGCCACGCCTGGCTCCTGCTCCTCGGGGTGGCCATTCCGTTGCTCCTCCTCGGTTACGTTTCCTTCAAGAATGTTGGATCTGGTTTCATGCCGACGATGGACGAGGGCGGTTTCATTCTTGATTACAAGAGCGAGCCCGGCACGTCGCTCGCCGAGACCGACCGGCTCCTCCGGCAAATCGAGGAGATTCTGCGCACGACACCGGAGGTGCAGACCTATTCGCGACGCACCGGATTGCAATTGGGCGGCGGCATCACGGAGGCCAACACCGGCGACTTTTTCGTTAGGCTAAAACCGCCGCCCCGCCGAAACATCGAGCTGGTGATGGACGATGTCCGCACCCGGATCGCAAAGCACATCCCGGGATTGGAGATTGAGACCGCGCAATTGATGGAAGACCTGATCGGCGACCTCACCTCCGTGCCGCAGCCAATCGAGATCAAGCTCTATTCCGACGACGAGAAGCTGCTGCGCGCAACCGCCAATAAGGTGCAGCAGGCAATCGAAAAGGTGAACGGGGTGGTCGAGGTGAAGAACGGAATCGTGCTGGCGGGCGACGCGCTCGACATCGAAGTCGACCGGGTGAAAGCGGCGCTCGAAGGAATGGACCCGGATTCCATTACGACCACGCTCGATAACTACCTGAGCGGTAACGTAACGACTTACATCCAGCAGGGCCCGAAGCTGACCGGGGTGCGCGTCTGGCTGCCGGCACGGACACGGCAGACCCTGCAGGATGTCGGCAATCTTTTGCTCCACGCGCCCGACGGGCATCTCTTTCCGTTGAAACGCGTGGCCAAAATTATCCCGGTCACCGGTCAGCTGGAAATCGAGCGCGATGGCCTGAAACGAATGGTGGCCGTGACCGGCCGAATCAGCGGCCGGGATCTTGGCTCGACCGTGCAGGAGATCAAGAAAACGATTCTCGATCAGAAAGAATTCCTGCCAAACTCCGTCCCTTACTCGTTAGGTGGGCTTTACGAGCAGCAGCAGATCGCGTTCAAAGGACTCACCATCGTCCTGATCGCCGCTATCGTCCTCGTCTTTACCCTGCTCCTTTTTCTCTACGAAAGCTTTCGCGTCGCCATCGCCATGCTGACAATGCCGTTGTTTGCAGTCGCGGCCGTCTTCATCGGACTTTGGGTAACGGGAACGGAATTCAACATCACTTCGCGCATGGGCATGACGATGATCGTGGGCATCGTGACCGAGGTGGCGATTTTCTATTACTCAGAATTTGTGGAGACGGAGGAAACTGCACAGCCCTCGCAGCGTTTCATCACCGCCGGGATCAATCGCCTGCGTCCGATCGCCATGACGACGTTCGCCGCCATCCTCGCGCTCATGCCGCTGGCCCTCGGCATCGGCCAGGGCTCCGCGATGCAACAGCCGCTGGCCATTGCCATCATCGCCGGTCTCGTGGCGCAACTACCGCTCGTTCTCATCGTTTTGCCCGCCGCGCTTTTCCTGCTCAAAGTCGGACGTGGAGAGTCGTCGGCCACGCCCAGTTAGCGACTGCACTTTGGAAGGCGTGTGGTAAGGATAGCGATGCGTTTAATCACTTTGCCGCTGATGGTCGCGTGCGCCTTTTCATTGCAGAATGCGGACGCCGCGGAGATGGGTCCTTATCGATTGCTCGAACAGATTCCGATCGGCGGCGAAGGCCACTGGGATACCGTGACAGTCGATTCCCCGGCGCATCGTCTTTATCTCGCGCGCTCGACCAAGGTGGTGGTAGTCGATTTGACGAAGGCTCAGGAGGCGGGTGAAATAACTGACACGCCAGGTGGGCACGCGTTCGTGGTTGCGCCGGGAATGAATCGCGGTTTTTCCTCGAATGGAAAAGAGGCGAAGGCGAGCGTGGTCGACCTGACCACGCTCAAGACCATCTCGAAAATCGATACTGGCGAAGGCCCGGACGCGATGACTTACGATGGGAAGCGGGGAGAGCTTTACGTGTTCAATCACAAGGGAAACTCGGCCACGGTGATCGACGCGAAGGAAGCGAAGGTGCTGGCGACAATTCCGCTCAGCGGCAGCCCGGAATTCGGAGTGGCGAATGAAGCGGCGGGACGGATCTATGTCAACATCGAAGACAAAAGCGAGGTGGCGGTGATCGATGCGGCGAAGCATGAAGTGGTGGCGCATTGGCCGCTGGCGCCGGGCGAAGAGGCGAGCGGGATCGCGCTCGATCCGAAGCATCATCGGCTCTTCTCGACTTGCAATAACAAGATGATGGCGATGCTCGACACGGAGTCGGGCAAGGTGGTGGCGACGGTGCCGATCGGCGAGCATGTCGATGGCTGCGCTTTCGATGAGGCGACGCAACTGGTGTTCGCGTCCTGCGGTGAAGGCGTGACGACGATCGCGAAGGAAGAAGCGCCGGATAAGCTGACCGTCGTGCAAACGCTGAAGACGGAGCGCGGGGCACGGACGATCGCGCTCGATCCAACTACGCACCGGATCTATTTGCCGACGGCGAAGTTCGGGCCGGAGCCGACTCCGGGACCGGGTGCCCCGCATTGGCCGCCGATCATCCCTAATTCCATGAAGCTGCTGGTCTACCGGCCTGGTGCGTAGATCTCGCCTAACGAGTGTAGAGCGAGTTCGGCCACCTTGCGAGGAAGTGGACGCCTCAGTGCGCTTTTGCCGCCGGCTTTTGCCGGCAAATCAGGATCAACGCAACGATCACCACCAGGAGCGCCAGAGACGCGCTGTAACGGCTCAGAGCCAGCCCGCCTTTGGCGTAAGGCTTATCGAGAAAATCGCCGACGACGGCTCCGAGCGGGCGAGTCAGGATGAATGCCGCCCAAAACAAAAGAGCGTGCGAAAGGCTCGTGAAGTAATAGAGAAGCGCGGTCAACGCGAGTAAGCCGCCGAAAATCCCGGCCGCCCCGAGGTAGCCCATTTGATTGGTATCCGCGACCCAGTCGCCGAGCGCCGTCCCCAGCGTTTGCGAGAACATGATGGTGACCCAATAAAACACCTCGACCTTCGGCGTACTCACGGTCTCGACTGATATGCTCCCGGTCGACCAACGCCAGGTCAGAAGCGACGCAATCACGAGGATGAGCAAGATGGTCGAGCCGCCGGTGTAGCCGATGCCACGCGATCGGGTGCAATAGTCGGCCAGTGTGGTCCCGACCGTCGTCGTGGCGACGATCGTCAGCCAATAGATGAACGGGTGAAATTTTGCGGCCTTGATCTGCACAAGGACCGCCGCAATAAAAATAACGCCGAAGATTGCTGTCCCGATGAGATAGCCGGCGCCGTCGGCCGTCGCGGTCGTTTCGCCCAGCCACGACATGGTGACGGCATCGCCGCCGGTTTCGCCGAGGGTGGTCGCGAGGATCTTAATGATCCAAAATATGAGCGTTACCTGCGGTACCTTGGCGACGAACTCGGATGTCCTCTTGTCCATTGTCTTTGTTAACCGTGCAAGGGTCGATTGTCATTCGGATCACGTCCGCACTTTGGACTCCCTTCTCGTTAGGCGAGCGCCGCCCGCATGGCCGCCAGCGGCGCCGGGCGATCGAACCAAAGTTCAAACGCAAGCGCGCCTTGGTGGAGCAACATCCCCAGACCATTCGCTCCGCGCGCACCGGCTTCCGCCGCCGCCTCGAGCAACGCCGTCGGCGTCGCTTTGTAAACGAGATCGTAAATCATCAGGTGCGGCGCGATCAGCGCGCGCGGGAGTGGCGCCGGGTCGGAGCGGTGCAGCCCGAGCGAAGTCGCGTTGATGACCAGGTCCGTGCGCGCAATCTGCGTGCGCAAGGCCGCTGCCTCCAAGCGCACTGCTTCCAAGCGCGCCTCCGGACCGAGGACGCGCGGCCCGCTGAAATAACCGGTCAGCTCGCGCGCCAGGGCCCGCGCTTTTTCGAACGTACGACTAACGAGAACGAGTCGCTCGCAGCCTTCGAGCGCGCATTGGTAGGCGAGAGCGCGTCCCGCTCCCCCACCCGCGCCGAGGAGAAGGACGCGCAAATCGCGCAGGTCGACCGAGAACTCCTCGCGGATGGCGCGGACAAAACCGGGACCGTCGGTGTTGTGGCCGACGAGTTTTCCATTTCCGATTGCGATAGTATTGATCGCCCCGACTTTTTTCGTCCGCTCCTCCACGACGTCGACTAACGGGACGGCTGCGATCTTGTGCGGCACGGTGAGGTTCAGTCCGATAAAGTCGAGCTCGCGAAACAACGCGAACGCTTCGGCCAGTTCGTTAGGGGCGATGGCAAAGGCGGCGTATTGGAAGGCGAGGCCGGATTCCTCGAGCGCGGCGTTCTGCATCCGGGGCGAAAGCGATTGCGCCACCGGGTCGCCGACCACGCCGAGGCGGATGGGCGGCGAATTCTCACGCGTTGTTTCGTTCCAACTGCGGAGGTCTTGCAAATTATAGGCCGGCTTCATTTCATGCGCGTCCGGGATGACAATGCACCGCGTCGTGTTTAACGTCGCGCCACTGCATGTCTGAACCAGCCAACGAGAATCCGTCTGATTTCATCCGCGATATCGTCGCAGAAGATGTGCGGAGCGGAAAGCACGCGCGCATCCACACCCGTTTCCCGCCCGAGCCGAACGGTTATCTCCACATTGGCCATACCAAGGCGATCTGCCTCAACTTCGGCATCGCGCATGAGTTCGGCGGCATCTGCAACGTGCGGATGGACGATACCAACCCGGAGAAGGAAGAAACCGAGTTCGTCGACTCGATCATGGCCGATATTTATTGGCTGATCGATGGCTGGGCGGACAAGAATCTCGGCCTCAAAGCGGACGGCGCACCGTTGTTCGCCTCCGATTATTTCGATCAAATCTACGAGTTCGGGGAGCAACTCGTGCGAAAGGGCAAAGCTTACGTGTGCGACATGACGCCAGAACAGACGGACGAATATCGCCGCCTCGGCAAGGACGGACCTTTTCGCAACCGTTCCGTGGAAGAAAATCTCGACCTGCTCACGCGCATGAAAGCGGGCGAGTTTCCGGACGGCGCGCGCACGCTGCGCGCGAAGATCGACATGCAGGCGCCTAACGTCTGGCTGCGCGATCCGGTCCTCTATCGCATCCGGCACGCCGCCCATCACCAGACGGGAGACAAATGGTGCATCTATCCGCTCTACGATTTCGCGCATGGCCTGAGCGATTATCTCGAAGGCATCACGCACTCGATCTGCACGCTCGAATTCGAGGTGCATCGGCCGCTCTACGATTGGCTGCTCGAAGCTCTCGAACTGCCGCCACCGCGGCCGCATCAATAC
>JBDTCM010000163.1:0-4513 GCA_039923575.1 Chthoniobacterales bacterium | reverse complement strand
GGTGTTCGAGTGCTTTGTGCGGCAATCGCACCCGCGTCGCACGACACTACCAGGTCCATTACGCGGCCGAGTAATGGCCAGATCTGACAATACGGCCGCAGGCGCGCAGCCAGATGCCCCGCGCACGCTGCTCCCGGCCATCTGTTGCACGGCGTTTGTCGTATTTGCGCAGACCTTCATGGTGGCCCCACTCATCCCGCACCTGTCCGTGGTCTTCGCAAGCCCGATCACCTGGGTAGCTCTGGCCATCCCCGCCTACATCGTGCCGCAGGGACTCATGACACTATTCGCCGGACCGCTATCGGATCGTCTCGGCCGGCGTGAAGTGATCTATGCCTCGTTGCTGTTGTTCACGGTCATCACGGCGACTACGGCGACAGCCCAGCGCGTGGGCGTATTCATTGCCTGGCGTATTGCTGCCGGTGTGGCCGCAGCGGGTGTCGTGCCGATTTGTCTTACCCTGATCGGCGATGTCATCCCATTCGAACGCCGCGGGCGCGCCGTGGGCTGGATGTTCGGCTCGATTGCCGGTGGCATGGCAACCGGTGCCGCCGTGGGCGCGTTGCTCGTGCCCGTGATCGGCTGGCACGGTCTATTTCTGATCGTGGCGGCACTCTCCGCCGCGGTCATTCTCTTCGCTTTGGTTACCGGCGCATTCCCGCACCTCGCCCTGCCTGCGGTGCCGTCGCCGTGGCGCATCGTGGCACGCGGTTACGCGACGCTGCTCTCACAGGCACGCGCCCGGCGCACCTATGGCTACGTGCTGCTCAATGCCGTTTTGCAATCCGGTGTTTTCACCTGGTTCGGTGTCTACCTGCACCGACGTTTCGGACTGGGCGAAGCGGGCATAGGTCTCGCGCTGCTCGGCTACGGTATCCCCGGTTTGCTGTTCGGCCCGGCCATCGGCTGGCTCGCCGATCGCTACGGCCGTTCCTGGATCATCCCTGGCGGAGTGGCGCTGACCGGCGTGTGTGCACTGCTGCTCGCGTTGCCGCTGGAGCTGGTCGCGACGCAGATCGCCATCATCCTGCTCTCGCTCGGTTTCGATCTCACTCACCCACAACTTGCGGCCATCTCAACCAATCTGCGCGGGCCGCGCGGGCAAGCCGTCGCCTTGATGGCCTTCTCGCTATTCGTCGGCTTCGGTCTCGGCAGCCTGCTGTTTCAGGCCGCGTTGATCCTGGGTTTCCCCGGCGCGTTTAGCCTGTTCGGTGCTGTCGCGCTGGTCGCAGCGGGCATCGCACTGGTGCTGTTTCGCGAAGAGCGGCCGACGCACGCAGTGCTCCCTTCCCGGCTTGGTGGATCAATCATCGAACGGCATCATTCCCCTTCAATGCGAAATCCGACACAAAAAAAGGAAAATGAAACATAACGCAGTCCCGGTGTGGCCAGGCGTTCAACGGATGACGCGAAACGTTGGACGACGACCGACTCCAAACCTGCCACTCGCGATCAACGGCAGCGACATCAACGAGTCGGAGGTCGTCTATCCCTCCTCGACTGTATCGGGCAATTCATTCCGATCGCCCGCCGCCCGTGGGAAATGCTCCGCCAGCCGCTCGCCCGACACTTCGATCGCCCTAACGATGGCGGAAGTGAAGTCTTCGCGCTTGAAGTGATCGCCGATCGCCGTGACGAGCTGTTGCCAGAATTCGTCGCCACAGCGCTGGTGAATCCCCTCGTCACCAATAACCGCGAATTTTTGCGAGCGCGGCGCGACGAAGATGAGCACGGCGTTGCGCTCGCGCGTCGCGATCATGTGCAGCTTTTGAAATCGGGCACGAGCCGCCGCGACCACGTCGTCGATTTCGCCGCGTTGGATAAAGACGCGAATCTCGCCCGACGTTTTGGCTTCAGCGGCCGCGATCGCTTGCACGATGCGGTCGTGCTCGAGCTTCGCCATAAAGGATTTCGTTCGCATCGCTCTTTTACCAACTGGAACCGGCGCCGCCGCCGCCAAAACTACCGCCGCCACCGCTAAATCCACTGAATCCGCCCCCGCTCGAGCTGCCGCCGCTGAACCCGCCGCCGCCCCCGAATCCTCCAATAAACGGCCCGCCGCCGCCACTGTAGCCGTAGCCGCGTCGCCGCGCCGAGCGGCTCGAGACAATAATTATAACCACAATGATGAGGAAAATGATGAGGGGGATCGGCAGGCCGTTGCCGCCGCTTTTTTCCCCTTCCTTCTGCGTGCGGCCCGTCCCTTTGTATTCGTGACGCACCGCCTGCATGATCGCCGTAACGCCCGCCTGCAAACCGCCCGCGTAATCGTTCTTCTTGAAAAAAGGCGCGATGACGTTGTGCGTGATGTCGAAGGCGGTGGCATCGGGTAATGGACCTTCCAACCCGTAGCCCGACTGCAAAAACATCTGGTGGTCCTGGACAAAAACGAAAAGGACCGCGCCGTTGTTGTGTTGCTTGCCTCCGACGCCCCAGGTCTGCGCGATGCGCTGGGTGTAATCAGCGACCGACGATTCGCTCTGCATGTTGGGGTAGATCGCGACCACGATCTGGTTCGAGGTTTCTCTCTCGAATTGCGCCAGTTGCTCGTTCAATTGCAGCGCGGTCGCGCGATCGACCACGCTCGCGTAATCATTGAAATAGCCGGCCGGTTTGGACGGCATGGTTTCGGCCGCGAGCGGACCGAGCAGACCCGCGAAGAGCGCGCCGAGCGCAAGGCACAGTCGCGTCTGCGCTCTCATCTCGAGCTGAGCCTGATTCTCAACTTAGGGCGTTGCCGCCGGCGCCGGTGAACTGCCGAAATCGAACTTCACCGCCGGCGCTTTCTCCGAGCCGGGCTGGGCGGCGAAGAACGGTCGCGCCTGGAACCCGAACATCTTGTTCAACATGTTGGTCGGGAACTGGCCCAGCGCCGTGTTGTACTCCTGCACCGCGGTGTTAAAATTATTTCGCTCGACCGAAATCCGGTTTTCCGTCCCTTCGAGTTGCGCCTGCAAGGTCTGGAAAGCCTCCGTCGCGCGCAGTTGCGGATAATTTTCGCTCACGACCAGAAGGCGCGAGAGCGCGTTGCTCAACTGCCCCTGCGCCTTTTGAAATTCCTCCAGTTGCGCGGCGTCGGTCGGCGCTTTGTTTGGATCGAGTTTTACCTGGCCGACACTGGCGCGGGCATTCGTCACTTCCGTCAGGGTCGACTTTTCAAAGTTGGCCGCGCCTTGCACGGTTTGGACGAGATTCGGGATCAGATCCGCGCGGCGTTGATAAACCGACTGCACATCGGCCCATTTCTTGTTTACGTTCTGTTCCAGCGTGACGAGGCGATTGTAAGTGCCGCAACCGCTCAGGCTGAAGATTGACAGGACCGCGAGCACGAGGCCCGCACAGCGGAGAGCAAATTTCTTCATCGAAGGAATACAGAATCGCCGGATCATCGCGAAAGTCACGCGCCAACTCGGGTCGGCGGAAACTGGACGCGCGGCCTCTGGCTCTGTAGAGCCGACGACTCGGAGAGAAGCGCGTCCCTCCGGAGGGTCATGCTTCCGCATGACCAGTTACTCGACCGGCGCGGGCGCGGCCTCGGCGGGCGGTTCCGCCGCGATCGTCGCGGTCGGCAGTTCGCGCCGCTTCAGCTCGTCGGAATTGGGCAGCTCATCGAGATTGCGCAGGCCGAAATGTTCGAGAAAAAACTGGGTCGTCTCGTAGAGCAACGGCCGGCCCGGGACCTCGGCGCGGCCGGCAATTTTCACCAACCCCCGCTCCATCAAGGTTTGGAGGACGCTCTCGATCGCGACCCCGCGGACCGCTTCCACATCGGCGCGGGTGATCGGCTGACGGTAGGCGATAATGGCCAGCGTCTCGAGCGAGGGCGGGGTGAGGCGGGCCGGTTTCGCGGCGGGAAAGAGCTGCCGCACCCAGCGGGCAAATTGCGGGTCGCTCGCCAGTTGCCAGCCTTCCGCTTTTTCGAGCAATTGAAAAGCGCGCTGTTGCTCGATGTATTCCACCTTCAATTGCTCAAGCGCGGCGGCCACCGCCGCTTCGGTCGCTTTTGCAAATTCGTTAGGGGTAAGTTCGTCTTCCGCGCCCGCCCCGCGCAGGGCCACGACCAGCTCCCGCGCGGTCAGCGGTTTTTGCGCGCTGAAAAGAAGTGCTTCGATGGCTTGGGAAAGGTTCATAAGACGAATCAGGAAAGCAGGCCGCGACGCAGCGCGCAAGCGGGACCGTAGTTGTAGACGCTTCGCTCTGCGAAGCGCGGCCCGAGGCGTCGCCCGGGGCAGCACGACCCTCCGATTCACGGCTGCTCCCGCATTTCGCAGAGCGAAACGTCTACAATCCGATCGCCGCTTCGATCGCTTGCGCGATGTGATCCGCCTGTCGATCGATCTGCGCCCGGTCGCGGCCCTCGATCAAAAGTCGAATCTTCGGCTCTGTGCCGGAATAGCGCAGCAGCACCCGCCCTTTGCCGTTCAATTCCTTTTCCACCTCGCTCACCAACTTCGTGATCGCCGGCAACGTCTCGAGCGGCGGCTTTTCTTTCACCTGCAGGTTGCGCTGCGCC
>JBDTCM010000162.1:0-7250 GCA_039923575.1 Chthoniobacterales bacterium | reverse complement strand
ATGGGCATCGACGTCCCTTGCGAAAAGACCGCTGGCGAATCGAAGAGGAAAAGAATTCCAAAAATTGCGAGCGGCAGGAAATAGGGTCGTTTGATCTTCATGGTCGCGATGGGTTCCGGTAGGTTTAGCGGGGCGGAGCGTCACAGATTCGCGCGCGGCGGACAAGAATTTAATTGCGTTAATTTGCCTCGCAGACGGAGCGGACCTTCGAGAACCGCGCGCGAATTGCCGGGTTCGCGCGACCGAGCATGAGCGATTGTAGCCGGGATGGGGCGCGGGCCACCGCGCGGTCATCCCGGTGGCGGCGAGAATGCCGATCAGCGATCCCGGCTACAACCCCCACCCGAGATCGAAATCGCCTAACGACGCGCTTTAGGCGGCGCGGTGGCGGCGGCCGAGGCGGGCACGCAGTTCGGCGAGCCGTAGTTTGACGGCGTTGCAGTGCTGGCGTTCGCGTGCGGCTTCGGCTTCGGGGAGCGCCTGCGCCTCGTAGGGCGAACGCGCCGGACGCAGACAGTTTTCCGCGAACTGGTTCGCCGTGGTGGCGCGACGCAGATTCGTGTCGGTCGTGTTCTCTTCCAACTCGCGCAGGAGAAGATTGCGCGCCGCGATGTAGGCGTAGATCTCCGAGACCGTGGTGGCCGGACTCGCCGGAACTTGCTGGGATGCGTTTTCGGAAATCATCGTCGGGCGGTCGAGCGGAAGAGTCTCTTGCATCCACATTTTCAAGCAGATCCTGTGCTTGCCTCGCGTTGCCAAAAAAATTCTGAAACGAAAATTTCGCCGGAATCTCGAAACCGAAACGGCGGAATCCCGCGGATGGAACGAACGTCGGTTTCGTCGAGGGAACGCGAGGAATCGAAAGCGCTCAGAACTAACGCTTTATAAACTTAAAGGCGGCGTGGTATGCGCTCTGCATACGTGGTCGAGCGATGCGATTGGCGACCTTCTTTATCCTGAGTTCCACGCTCGTCTGCGCCGCCGCGGATAACGGCGCCGGCCGTTGGGAAGGATCGATCAAGATTCCCGATCGAGAATTTCCGTGCATCATCGATCTCGATCAGCCGCAGGGCAAAGATTGGATCGGTTCCATCATCATCCCTGGGCTCGGCGTGAAGGGCGCGACCCTCACCGACATCGCAGTGAACGATTCTGGATTCTCGTTCACAATCAAAGGCGCACTGGCGAGCGAGCGCACGGGACAGGTGAAATTCCAGGGACACCGCGCCGGCGCGGGCCAACTGAGCGGTAATTTTCTGCAGGCTGGAAACAGCGCGCCATTTGTTCTCCATAAAACCGGTCCGCCCCAGGTGGAATTGCCGCGCCAGAGCACGTCGGTCGGCCAGGATTTGGCCGGCGAGTGGAAAGGCGATTTCGAGCTGAACGGCTACCCGCGCCACGTCACGCTCACGCTCCGCAATGAAGCGTCGGGAGCGGCCAGCGCACAGTTGGTCGTGGTCGGGAAACGCACCACCAACGCGCCGATCGATCTCGTCACGGATGAGCAGGGTTTCCTCACGCTCGAATCCCACGAACTCGGGATCACCTACGAAGGCCGGCTGCGGAAAGAGACGAGCGACATCAAGGGAACGTTCACGCTCGGCTCCTTCGAACTGCCGCTCGTCCTGCGGCGCACGACATGAAGACCACTCGCCTCGTCATTGCATTCCTCGTTTGCCTAACGAGTGGGGCATGTTTCGCGCAATCGATGTTCCGCGGCGGTCCGACTCATGCCGGCGTTTACGCGAGCCCGGGGCCGCGCGCCTTTCATGGCATGAAATGGAAATTTCCCACCGGCGATCGCATCGTCTCCTCGCCGGTCTGGAGCGAGGGCGCGATTTTCTTCGGGGGCGACGACGGGAACATCTACGCGGTTGACGCGGCGAGCGGTGGTCAACTTTGGAAACGCGCCACCGGTGGCCCGGCGCCGTCCACTCCGGCGGTGGCGGAGGGCGCGGTTTACGCAGTCAGTTACGACTGCAAGCTCTACGCGCTCGACGCCAAGACCGGCAGCGTGCGCTGGAAATTCGCGACTGGCGGCGAGCGCCGCTTCGAAGCGAAAAACCTGCACGGGATGCAGCCGAAGAATCAGACGTTCGCGGATCCGTTCGACATTTTTCTTTCCAGCCCGGTGGTAGCGCAAGGCGCGGTTTACTTCGGCAGCGGGGACGGAAATCTCTACGCGGTTGACGCCGCCACGGGCGAGTTGCGCTGGAAATTTCAAACCGGCGATGTCGTGCACGCTTCGCCCGCCTATGCGGACGGCGTTCTCTTCTTTGGGAGTTGGGACAGTTATTTCTATGCGATCGACGCCGCGAGTGGAAAAGAGAAGTGGCGCTTTCATGGCGGTGAAGACGCGGAGATTCACAATCAGGTCGGCTTCCAATCGTCGCCCGCGGTGGTGGACGGCGTCGTTTACACCGGCTGCCGCGACGCGCAGCTCTACGCGCTCGAGGCCGCGACCGGGAAAGAGAAATGGCGTTTCGATAACGCGCTCAGCTGGGTGATCAGCGGTGAGCGACGGAAAAGTCTTTTTCGCGACCTCCGACTCGAGCCTCTACCACGTGGTTGACGCCGCCACCGGCAAGCCGGTCCTGAAGCAGCAGGACAAGAACTACATGTTTTCTTCGCCGGCGATCGCGGGCGACGTGGTCTTCATCGGCGTCCTTAACGGCACCCTGCAAGCGCGCGACCTGAAGACGGGAGAGCTGCTCTGGAATTTCGAGACCGAGACTTCGAAACAAAACCCGGGCTGGGTCCTGACGAAGGATCGGAGCTTTAACATCCCGCTCCTTTACCACTCGAATTGGCGGGAGGCTCCGCTGGTCGCGGCGGATCGGCAGTTCGCGATCGGCGCGATCTTTTCCTCGCCGCTCATCGTCAACGGCGTCGTTTATTTCGGGAGCACCGACGGTTATCTTTATGCGCTCGAATAGCTCCAGCGCCGGACAAGGCGCGACCGCGGCTCTGGCGGAAGTATTTGAATCCAAAGCGTCCACTGGCCGCATCTCACCAGAAAGCCGGCCACATCGCGGCGCGCCGAGCCTCACTTTTTCCGGAAAACCATCAACCCACTAACTGCCATGTTCTTCGAATCATTCCTGCAGGATCTCCGCATCGGCTTGCGCATGCTGATTAAGGACAAGACGTTCGCGATCCTCGCCGTCGTCGTCCTCGCGCTCGGTATCTGCGGCGTGACGACGCAGTTCACGATGGTCAATGCCGTCGTGCTGCGCGGCTTTTCCTTTCCGCATCCCGAGCAATTGATGAGCGTCGGCCTGCTCGATCCGCAGGCGACGCCGCAGAACAATAATTTCGGCAACGGCAACATCCCGTCGGCGCAGGATTACGAGTACCTGCGCGCCAGCCAGCAGTCGTTCGCGCTCATGAGCGCTTATCTCAACGGCTCGACCATCAATGTTTCCTACCAGAAGAATCCGCAGCGTTACACCGGCGCTTATGTGACGGAGGATTTTTTCAAGATCATCGACGTGAAACCGATCCTCGGTCGTGATTTCACCGCGGCCGACAACAAACCGGGCGCGGAGAAGGTGACGATTCTCGGGAACGAAATCTGGAAACGCGATTTCAACGGCGACCCGCACATCGTCGGCCAGGCGGTGCGGATTAATGGCAAAGCCGCCACCATCATCGGCGTGATGCCGCCGAACTTTAAGTTCCCGGTCAACGAAGAACTCTGGGTGCCGCTCTACAACGAATTCCCGATCAAACCGCGCGGCGATCCCTCGGACATCGGGCCCGCCGTGATGGGGCGCCTGAAACCGGGCGTGACCCCCGACCAGGTGAACGCCGAATTCATCGGCCTCGCCAAACGCCTCGCCAAAGACAACCCGAAGACGAACGGGCAACTCGTCTCGGCGGCGGTGGTGCCGCTGATCAACGCGTTCACCGGCCCGCAACTGCGCCAGATCATTTACGCGATGCTCGGCGCGGTCATCGGCGTTCTCCTCATCGCCTGCGTTAATGTCATGAACATGCAGTTCGGCCGCTCGGCTTTGCGGGCGCGCGAACTGGCCATCCGCGGCGCCCTCGGCGCGACCCGTTGGCGGGTCGTTAGGCAAATGTTGACCGAAAGCTTTCTCATCGCGTTCCTCGGCGCGGTCGTCGGGGTCGCGATGGCCTACTGGGCGGTCGATCTGCTCGTGCGGGTCACGAGTACACCGCAATTTCAGTTGCCCTATTGGATCAACTTTACGATCGACGCCAAGGTGCTCGCCGTTACTCTCGGCGCGGTCCTGGTCGCGACGCTCGTCTCGGGTCTGGTGCCGGCCCTGCTCGCCGCCCGCGGGAATGCCGCCGAGATGATGAAGGAAGGCGGCCGCGGCAACAGCAGCCGGCTCGTCAATGTGATCACCCGTGTGCTGGTGATCGGCCAGATCGCGATGACGGCCGCGCTCTTGATCGCCTCGGCGCTGCAAGTGCGGTCGATTCGCAACCAGGTAAAGCTCGATTACGGCTATGACGAAAACGGCGTTTACAGCGCGCGCATGGCGCTCTTCGAAGGCGACTATCCGACCGAAGAAGCGCGCCGGCAGTTCTTCCTCCGCTCGGTGCGCGCGCTGCGCGCCAACCCGGCCTTCGATGGTGCCGCGATGAGCGATCGCTTCCGCATGACCTTTGCCCGGTTCGGCCAATACGAAGTTGACGGGAAAGTTTATGTGACCGATCGCGACCGGCCCCAGGGCAACTCCGAAGCGGTCTCGGACGGATATTTCAGCACGATGGGGTTGAAGATTCTTGAGGGCCGCGATTTTACTCTCGACGACAGCGACGCGAAACAACCGGTCGCGATCGTCAACGCCAGCTTTGCGCGGCAATACTGGGGCAACCAGAGCC
Organism: Chthoniobacterales bacterium; assembly: GCA_039923575.1. Classification (GTDB taxonomy): domain Bacteria; phylum Verrucomicrobiota; class Verrucomicrobiia; order Chthoniobacterales; family UBA10450; genus Palsa-1392. Next base: position 2,393 of record JBDTCM010000162.1, on the reverse strand, counting down.
CGCTCGGGCGACGGGTGCGCATTTTCAATCCTGCCCAGCCGCAACCGTGGCGCACCATCGTCGGCGTGGTCCCTGACACGCTCATGCAGGGACCGTTTAACACCCAGACGGACAGCGCCGGCTTTTACGTGCCGCTCCTCGGCGCGAGTCCGGCGCCGCAGTTCTGCACCCTCATCGTGCGCCCGCACCCGGGACAGGCAGCGGCGACATTGGGGCCCGCCTTGAGCAAAGCGGTCGCGCAGCTCGACTCGAATCTGCCGGTTTATTTTCCGGGAACTCCGGCCGTTTCGCATGCGGAATTTTTGAGCGGGCCGCGTCTGGTCGCTTCGCTCTTCAGCATCTTCGGCGTCGTCGCGTTTCTTCTCTCTGCGGTCGGTCTTTATGGCGTGATGAGTTTCTCGGTCAATCAGCGGACGCAGGAATTTGGAATCCGCATGGCGCTGGGCGCGGATGCGGCGCGCATTTTCAAAATGGTGATGAGCCAGGGCGCGTGGCAGTTGGTCATCGGGCTCGTGCTCGGGATTGGCTTCGCGGCGCTCTTCCTCGGCGTCCTCGCTGCCGGCGCGTTGCAGAACATTCTCTTCAAAGTGAACGCGCTCGATCCGTTCATCTACAGCACCGTGGCTGCGCTCCTCACCGCCGTCGCAGCCGCATCCTGTTTTGTTCCAGCGCGCCGCGCCACTCGCGTCAATCCGATGGTCGCGCTGCGCGCCGAGTAGTTAACCAGCCTCCAGCTTGACCCGCTTCTCCTGGCCGATAGCTTCGCCGAGGAAAGGAGGGAGCGATGAAAACCGAAATCCGGATCGAGTATTGCAGCGTTTGAAACTACGCGCCGAAAGCCGTCAGTTTGGCGGCTAAAATTCTCGATCTTGGCGATCGGATCGCGTCGCTCACCCTCGTCCCATCGAGCGGCGGCGCCTTCGAGGTCAGCGCCAATGGCAAAACGCTCCACTCCAAACTCGATTCCGGCGACTGGCCGGATTTCGACGTCCTCGTCGCGCAGATCAAGAAAGCGCGCGGCTAAGGAGGAATCTGGAATCCAGGAATCCAGGAATCGATTCACGATTCACGATTCACGATTCACCCGCTTTTCCTGGCTTCCCGGTTTCCAGATTTCTTCTTCCCGGAGAGTGAAGGGTGCCTGGTGGCCCTCGCGATCTTCAAAATCGCCGTCGGTCTTCACTGATCGAGGTAGGTTCGATTCCTATCCTCTCCGCCATTTTCAATGTGGGAGGGGCCTTTGTGCCCCGATCTTCGCCGCGCAAAGGCGGCTCCCACATTCCAGAAAGGAGGTGATTCGCATGTCGCGTGAACAGATTCGCACCCTGACCTCGCTCTCGTCCTGCGCCGGCTGAGCTTCCAAGTTGAGCCAACAGGCCCTGAGGCAAGTTTTGCGTCAGCTCCCGCAGTACAAAAATCGCAACGTCCTCGTCGGTTCCGCGACCGCCGATGACGCCGGGGTTTTCCGTCTCGATCGCGATCGCGCCCTTGTGCAAACGACCGACTTTTTCACCCCGATTGTCGACGATCCGTACGCCTACGGCCAGATCGCCGCGGCCAACGCGCTTTCCGACGTCTTCGCGATGGGCGGCCGGCCGCTCACCGCGCTCAACATCATGGGCATGCCGACCGATCTCGTTTCGGAAAAAACCATCGCCACGATTTTGCGCGGCGGCCTCGAGAAAGCGCGCGAGGTCGGCTGCGCGATCATCGGCGGGCACACCATTCGCAATCCCGAGCCAATCTACGGCCTCGCGGTGACCGGCATCGTTTCGCCGAAGAAAATGCTGACCAACGCCCGGGCGCGCCCAGGCGACCATCTCGTCCTGACCAAGCCGTTAGGCACGGGCATCGCCACCACCGGGATCAAGCGCGGCCTAACGAGTCGCGCGCTTGAGAAAGCAGTCATCGCGCTGATGTCGCGCGTGAACACCATCGGCGCCGATCTCGCCGAGCGCGGGCTTGTTCGCGCCGCGACCGACATCACTGGTTTCGGACTGCTCGGTCATCTCGCCTCGATGTGTCGCGCCAGCGGCGTCAGCGCGGAGATTTTCGCTAACGCAGTCCCGGCGATCAGCGAAGAGATCTTCGAGCTGATCGCGCGTGATTGTGTCCCTGGCGGCACGACGCAAAACCTCAAGACAGCCAAACCCCATCTTGATTGGAACAAGACCCCGACCGCGCGACGCATTCTCCTCGCCGACGCTCAAACCAGTGGCGGATTGCTCCTCTGCGTAGCGCCGCAGCGTTTGGATCAAGTGCTTCGTTTGGTCGAAAACGCCGTGATCATCGGCAAGATCCTTCCGGCGCGCAAACCACTCATCAGCGTCTCGACAGCAATGTGGGAGGGGCCTTTGTGCCCCGATTCCGCGACGGCAGCCACAACGGATCGG